>DAIDJU010000123.1 GCA_027451225.1 Acidocella sp.
CCAGCAGCCGCTGGGCGGCAAGGCGCAGTTTGGCGGCCAGCGCTTCGGCGAGATGGAGGTGTGGGCGCTGGAAGCCTATGGCGCCGCCTATACGCTGCAGGAAATGCTGACGGTGAAGTCTGACGACGTGTCCGGCCGCACCAAGGTCTACGAGGCCATCGTGCGCGAGCAGGATAATTTCGAGGCTGGCATCCCAGAGAGCTTCAACGTGCTGCTGAAGGAACTGAAATCCCTCGGCCTGAACGTCGATCTGGAACAGGACGCCACCTAAACTTCATTTTGCCGGGCGCGAGCGCATGCTCCGCCTGGCTTTGCAAGGATGACGCAGATGAGTGACTTGATGAAGATTCTGGGCCAGCCGGGGCAGGCCACGTCTTTCGACAAGATGAAGATTCAGATCGCCTCGCCGGAGCAGATCCGTTCCTGGTCCTATGGTGAGATCAAGAAGCCGGAGACGATCAACTACCGCACCTTCAAGCCCGAGCGCGACGGCCTGTTCTGCGCCCGCATCTTCGGGCCGATCAAGGATTACGAGTGCTTGTGCGGCAAGTACAAGCGCATGAAGTTCCGCGGCATTATCTGCGAGAAATGTGGCGTTGAGGTGACGCTGGCCAAGGTGCGCCGCGAGCGCATGGGCCACATCGAGCTGGCCTCGCCGGTCGCGCATATCTGGTTCCTGAAGTCGCTGCCGAGCCGCATCGCGACGATGCTGGATATGACGCTCAAAGACGTCGAGAAGGTGCTGTATTTCGAGAGCTACATCGTGCTCGAGCCGGGCACGACGGATCTCAAGCTGTATCAGCTCATCTCCGAGGACGAGCTGTATAACAAGCAGGATGAGTTCGGTGAGGACGGCTTCCGCGCCGGCATCGGCGCCGAGGCGATCAAGGTGATCCTGAACAGCATCGACCTCGCCGAGGAGCGCGCGAGGATGCGCGCCGAGCTGAAGGAGACCACCAGCGAGACCAAGCGCAAGAAGCTGGTCAAGCGGCTGAAGCTGGTCGAGAACTTCCTCGAATCCGGCACCCGCCCGGAGTGGATGGTGCTCGATGTGGTGCCGGTGATTCCGCCCGAGCTGCGCCCGCTGGTGCCGCTGGATGGCGGGCGCTTCGCCACCTCCGACCTCAACGACCTGTATCGCCGCGTGATCAACCGTAACAACCGCCTCAAGCGGCTGATGGAGCTGCGCGCGCCGGACATCATCGTGCGCAACGAGAAGCGCATGCTGCAGGAGTCGGTGGACGCGCTGTTCGATAATGGCCGCCGCGGCCGCGCCATTACCGGCACCAATAAGCGCCCGCTGAAGTCGCTCTCCGACATGCTGAAGGGCAAGCAGGGCCGCTTCCGCCAGAACCTGCTCGGCAAGCGCGTGGACTACTCGGGCCGTTCGGTCATCGTGGTGGGCCCGGAGCTCAAGCTGCACCAGTGCGGCCTGCCCAAGAAGATGGCGCTGGAGCTGTTCAAGCCCTTCATCTACGCCAAGCTGGAGAAATACGGCCTGGCCACCACCATCAAGGCCGCCAAGCGGATGGTGGAGAAGGAGCGTCCCGAGGTTTGGGACATCCTGGAAGAGGTGATCCGCGAGCATCCGGTGATGCTGAACCGCGCGCCGACTCTGCACCGTCTGGGCATCCAGGCCTTCGAGCCGATCCTGATCGAGGGCAAGGCGATCCAGCTGCACCCGCTGGTCTGCACCGCCTTCAACGCCGACTTCGACGGCGACCAGATGGCCGTGCACGTGCCGCTCTCCATCGAGGCGCAGCTGGAAGGCCGCGTGCTGATGATGTCCACCAACAACATCCTCAGCCCCGCCAACGGCAAGCCGATCATCGTGCCGAGCCAGGACATCGTTCTGGGCCTGTACTACCTCTCTTTGGAGACGCCGGAATTCCTGGCCGCCAAGGATGAGGAGGCGAAGGCCTTCGGCACCGTCGGCGAGATCGAGTTCGCCCTCACCGCGGGCGCCATCAAGCTGCACGACAAGATCCGCGGCCGCGTGAAGACCATCGACCATGACGGCAACGTCAAGACCGCGATCGTCGTCACCACCCCGGGCCGCATGCTCATCGGCCAGCTGCTGCCGCTGAACCCCAACGTGCCGTTCGGCGTGGTCAACAAGATGCTGACCAAGAAGAACGTGCAGGACGTGATCGACCTCGTCTACCGCCATTGCGGTCAGAAGGAGGCGGTGATCTTCTGCGATCGCATGATGGGCCTTGGCTTCCGTCACGCGGCGCGCGCCGGCATCTCCTTCGGCAAGGACGATATGCGGATCCCCGAGTCCAAGGCCGAGCTGGTCGGCAAGACCCAGGCCGAGGTGCGCGAGTTCGAGCAGCAGTACCAGGATGGTCTGATCACCGCCGGCGAGCGCTACAACAAGGTGGTTGACGCCTGGTCGCGCTGTAAGGACCTCGTGGCCACCGCGATGATGAAGGAGATCTCCAAGCAGGAGATCGGCCGCCCGACCAACTCCGTGTGGATGATGAGCCATTCCGGTGCCCGTGGTTCGGCGGCGCAGATGTCCCAGCTCGCTGGCATGCGCGGCCTGATGGCCAAGCCGTCCGGCGAGATCATCGAGCAGCCGATCATCGCGAACTTCAAGGAAGGCCTCTCGGTTCTCGACTACTTCAACTCCACCCACGGCGCCCGTAAGGGTCTGGCCGACACGGCGTTGAAGACGGCGAACTCCGGTTACCTCACCCGCCGACTCGTGGACGTGGCGCAGGACTGCATCATCATCGAAGATGATTGCGGCACCGAGCGCGGCCTGAGCGTGAGCGCGGTGCGCGATGGTGGTGAGATCGTCTCCTCCCTGGCCGAGCGCGTGCTGGGCCGTACCGCCGCGGCGGATGTGGTCGATCTGGCCACTGGCGAGGTGATCGTCCCCGCGAACGAGCTGATCGAGGAGGCCCAGGCCGAGCGTATCGAGAAGGCTGGCGTGGAGACGGTGAAGATCCGCTCCGTGCTGACCTGCGACACCAAGATCGCCGTCTGCGCCAAGTGCTATGGCCGCGACCTGGCGCGCGGCACTCCGGTGAACGTGGGCGAGGCCGTCGGCGTGATCGCGGCGCAGTCCATCGGCGAGCCGGGCACGCAGCTGACCATGCGTACCTTCCATATCGGTGGCGCGGCGCAGCGTGGCGCCGAGCAGTCCAACGTGGAAGCCAGCCATGACGGCGTGATCACCATCCGCAACCGCAACGTGGTGACCAACTCCCAGGGCGTGCCCGTGGTGATGAGCCGCAACTGCGAAATCATCATCACCGACTCGGCCAAGCGCGAGCGCGCCCGCTTCCGCGTGCCTTACGGCGCGCGCCTGCTGGTGGACGAGGGCGCGGACGCCACCCGTGGCCAGAAGCTGGCCGAGTGGGATCCGTACACCCTGCCGATCATCACCGAGCGCGCGGGTATCGTCGAATACGCCGACCTGATCGAGGGTATCACCCTGGTCGAGCGGACCGACGAAGTGACGGGCCTGACCTCCAAGGTGGTGGTGGACTACAAGCAGTCCGCCCGCGGCGCCGATCTGCGCCCGCGCTTGCTGCTGAAGGACGCCAAGGGCGAGATCCTGCGCCTGGCCAATGGCACCGAGGCCCGCTACTTCCTGGCCCCGGACTCCATCCTCTCGGTGGAATCGGGCGCCACGGTGGCCGACGGTGACGTGCTGGCGCGTATTCCCCGCGAAGGTTCGAAGACCCGTGACATCACCGGTGGTCTGCCGCGCGTGGCCGAGCTGTTCGAGGCCCGCCGTCCGAAGGATCACGCGATTATCGCGGAGATCGACGGCCGCGTGGAATTCGGCAAGGATTACAAGGCGAAGCGCCGTGTCATCGTGAAGAGCGACGAGACCGGTGAGGAGACCGAGTACCTGGTGCCGAAGGGCAAGCACGTTTCCGTTCAGGAAGGCGACTATGTCCGTCAGGGCGACCCGCTGGTGGATGGCCCGCGCGTGCCGCACGACATCCTGCGCGTGCTGGGTGTCGAGGCGCTGTCCGATTACCTCGTGAACGAAATCCAGGACGTGTATCGTCTGCAGGGCGTGAAGATCAACGACAAGCATATTGAAGTGATCGTCCGCCAGATGCTGCAGAAGGTGGAAGTCCTGGAGCCGGGCGATACGACCTTCCTGGTCGGCGAGCTGGTGGACCGCGTGGAGTTCGACCACGAGAACGGCAAGCTGGCCGAGGACGAGCGCAAGGCCGTGGGTCTGCCGGTGCTGCAGGGCATCACCAAGGCGTCCCTGCAGACGCAGAGCTTCATCTCCGCCGCCTCCTTCCAGGAGACGACTCGCGTGCTGACCGAGGCCGCCACGGCGGGCAAGATCGACGCGCTGACCGGCCTGAAGGAAAACGTGATCGTCGGCCGCCTGATTCCGGCCGGCACCGGCTCGGTGATGAAGCGCCTGCGCTCCATCGCCGCCGGGCGCGACCGCCAGCTCGGCGGCTCCCGCCCCGCGATTTCCAAGCCGGATATCGCCGCGGAGTAAAACTCTTCTTATTTTTTAACGAGTCGGAACGGCGCCCCCAAAAGGGCGCCGTTTTGATTCCGGGGGCGAGCCATGAGGATTCCATCAATCTGCAATTTTACCCTGGCAAAACCAGCGGAAACGCTTGACTTGCAAGTGGGTGGGCCCTAAGGAGAGCGCTCTCGCGGTTCCAGAGTTCTCTGGCGTGGGTCGTCTATACAATCTGGCGTGTGCGGCGCCGTGTGGGAGAACCCCATACCTAGGCCGCGTGCTAGAGAAGGGGCATTCCGTAAGGCAGGAATCTGCGGTACGGGGGGCCTTTTGTGATGACCGGACGTCAAGGCAAAGGTGCCACCGGGATACACACGAACCAGGATGAGATATGCCGACCATTAATCAGTTGATCGCCAAAGGCCGTGAGCCGGCGCCGAAGCGTAATAAGGTGCCGGCCCTCGAGGGCTGCCCCCAAAAGCGCGGCGTTTGCACGCGCGTCTACACGACCACGCCGAAGAAGCCGAACTCGGCTCTTCGTAAGGTCGCCAAGGTGCGTCTGACCAATGGCTTCGAAGTTGTGAGCTACATCCCCGGTGAAGGGCATAACCTGCAGGAGCACTCGGTGGTGCTGATCCGCGGCGGGCGCGTGAAAGACCTTCCGGGTGTGCGCTACCACATTCTGCGCGGCGTGCTGGATACGCAGGGCCTGCCGAAGCGCCGCAAGCGCCGCTCGCTCTACGGCGCGAAGCGTCCGAAGTAAGGAGAGATTGAGATGAGCCGTCGCCGTCGCGCGATTAAGCGTGAAGTTCTGCCGGATGCCAAGTTCGGTGATGTCGTTATCAGCCGTTTCATGAACGTTCTGATGCATGACGGCAAAAAATCTGTGGCCGAGAGCATTGTCTACGGCGCGCTGGATGTGTTGAAGAAGCGCGGCGGGGCGAATGCCGACCCGGTTCGCTTGTTCCACGAGGCGCTGGACAATGTGAAGCCGGCCATCGAGGTTCGTTCCCGCCGCGTTGGCGGTGCGACCTACCAGGTTCCCGTCGAAGTTCGCGCTGAGCGCCGCCAGGCGCTGGCAATTCGCTGGATCATCGACTCCGCGCGCAAGCGTGGCGAGCATACGATGGAAGAGCGTCTGTCGAACGAGCTGCAGGATGCGGTGAACAACCGCGGCTCTGCGGTGAAGAAGCGCGAAGATACCCACCGTATGGCCGAAGCCAACAAGGCTTTCAGCCACTATCGGTGGTAATCAGACTGAACGTTACTGTTTTTAGCCTGCACACGGAGCAGTTAAATGGCCAAAGCTAAATTTGAGCGCAATAAGCCGCACGTCAACATCGGCACCATCGGTCACGTTGACCATGGTAAGACCTCGCTGACCGCCGCCATCACCAAGGTGCTGGCCGAGAAGGGTGGCGCCACCTTCACCGCCTACGACCAGATCGACAAGGCCCCGGAAGAGCGCGCTCGCGGCATCACCATCTCCACCGCTCACGTGGAGTATGAGACCGAAAACCGTCACTACGCGCACGTGGACTGCCCCGGCCACGCCGACTACGTGAAGAACATGATCACCGGCGCCGCCCAGATGGATGGCGCGATCCTGGTCGTGTCCGCCGCTGACGGCCCGATGCCGCAGACCCGTGAGCACATCCTGCTCGCCCGCCAGGTCGGCGTGCCGGCTCTGGTCGTGTTCCTGAACAAGATGGACCTTGCTGACCCCGATCTGGTCGAGCTGGTCGAGATGGAAGTGCGCGAGCTGCTCTCCAACTACGGCTTCCCCGGCGATGATATCCCCATCATCAAGGGTTCCGCTGTGTGCGCCCTGAACGACACCAACCCCGAGATCGGCCGCGAAGCCATCCTGAAGCTGATGGAAGCCGTTGACGCTTACATCCCGCAGCCGGAGCGCGCCAAGGACAAGCCGTTCCTGATGCCGGTGGAAGACGTGTTCTCCATCTCTGGCCGTGGCACCGTGGCGACCGGCCGCGTGGAGCGTGGCGTGATCAAGGTGGGTGAGGAAGTCGAGATCGTCGGCCTGCGTCCGACCACCAAGACGACCGTGACCGGCGTGGAAATGTTCCGCAAGCTGCTCGACCAGGGCGAGGCCGGCGACAACATCGGCGCGCTGTTGCGTGGCACCAAGCGTGAGGACATCGAGCGCGGCCAGGTTCTGGCGGCCCCGGGCTCCATCACCCCGCACACCAAGTTCGAAGGCCAGGCCTACATCCTGACCAAGGAAGAAGGCGGCCGTCACACCCCGTTCTTCACCAACTACCGCCCGCAGTTCTACTTCCGCACCACCGACGTTACCGGTGTTGTGACCCTGGCTGAAGGCACCGAGATGGTGATGCCGGGCGACAACGTGACGATCCAGGTCGAGCTGATCGCCCCGATTGCCATGGACGAAGGTCTGCGTTTCGCTATCCGTGAGGGTGGCCGCACCGTCGGTTCGGGCGTCGTCGCCAAGATCGAGAAGTAAGCCTACCGGCCCCCGTATCTACAGAAGAGCTTGAGTAAGATGGACAATCAGAACATCCGTATCCGCCTGAAGGCGTATGACCACCGCGTGCTGGACAACAGCACGAAGGACATCGTCAATACGGCGAAGCGCACGGGCGCTCAGGTGCGGGGGCCGATTCCTTTGCCGACCCATATCGAGCGGTTCACCGTGAACCGTTCCCCGCACGTTGATAAGAAGAGCCGCGAGCAGTTCGAGATCCGGACGCATCGGCGCTTGCTGGATATCGTTGACCCGACCCCGCAGACCGTGGACGCGCTGATGAAGCTCGACCTGGCCGCCGGCGTCGAAGTCGAAATTAAGATCTAAGCTTAGGTGGTATTGGTATTATGCGTACCGGTGTGATCGCAAAAAAGCTGGGGATGACCCGGCTGTTCAAGGAAGACGGCACGCATGTGCCGGTCACGGTGCTGCATCTCGATGAGGTGCGGGTTGTGGCGGCGCGGACGGTTGAGGCCGATGGCTACTCCGCAGTGCAGCTCGGCATTGGCAAGGCCAAGCCGAAGAATGTGAGCAAGGCGCAGAAGGGCCATTTTGCCAAGGGCAAGGTGGAGCCGGCGCAGAAGCTGGTTGAATTCCGCGTGGCCGATGATGCCGTGCTGGAAGCTGGCGCTGCGATCTCCGCTTCGCACTTCGCTATCGGCCAGTTCGTCGATGTTGCCGGTATCACCAAGGGTAAGGGCTTCGCCGGTGGTATGAAGCGCTGGAACTTCCGCGGTTTGGAAGCCTCTCACGGCGTGTCCATCAGCCATCGTAGCTTGGGTTCGACCGGTAACCGTCAGGATCCCGGCAAGACCTTCAAGAACAAGAAGATGGCTGGCCATCTCGGCCAGGAGCGCGTGACCACCCTCAACCTCGAAGTGGCGGGTGTGGACGCGGAACGTAATCTGGTCCTCGTGCATGGCGCGGTCCCCGGTTCCAAGGGTGGCTACGTGCTGATGCGCGATGCGATCAAGAAGGCGCGGCCGGCGGATGCCGCCTACCCCGCGGCGCTGAAGGGCTAAGTCGATGAAGCTGGATGTTGTTGATTTTGACGCGAAGGCCGTTGGCAGCGCTGAGCTGCCGGACGAGATCTTCGCCGCTGAGCCCCGCGTGGACGTTATCGCCCGCGTGATCCACTGGCAGTTGGCCAAGCGCCGCGCCGGCACCCACAAGGTGAAGGGCATGGGCGAGGTTTCGGGCACCACCCGCAAGCCGTACAAGCAGAAGGGCACGGGTAACGCCCGTCAGGGCTCTCTGCGTGCGCCGCAGTTCCGTACCGGTGGCGCCGTGCATGGCCCCGTGGTGCGCGAGCACGGCTATTCGCTGAACAAGAAGGTGCGCCGTCTCGGCTTGGTTTCCGCCCTCTCCCAGAAGGCGGCCGAAGGTAAGCTGGTGGTTCTGGATGCCGTTGGCGGCATCGAGAAAACCAAGGACGTGGCGTCCCGCGTGAAGAACTTTGGCTGGAGCTCGGCGTTGATCGTCGACGCCGCCGTGGAGGAGAAATTCCTCCGCGCCAGCCGTAACGTGCACGGCCTCGATGTGCTGCCCGTCATTGGCGCGAATGTCTACGACATCGTGCGCCACGACGTGCTGGTCATCACCAAGGCCGGCATCGAGGGGCTGAAGGAGCGCCTGGCATGAGCACCGTGAAGATTTCCCCGGAGCGTATCTACGAAGTCGTGCGCGCTCCGCACATCACCGAGAAGGCGACTCTTCTCTCCGAGAAGAACCAGTTCGTGTTCAAGGTGGCGAGCGACGCGACGAAGCCTGAGATCAAGGCGGCGATCGAGGCTCTGTTCAAGGTTAAGGTTACCGGTGTGAACACGCTGGTCACGAAGGGCAAGACCAAGCGGTTCAAGGGCCGCCCGGGCATTCGCTCCGACGTGAAGAAGGCGTTCGTGACGCTCGCCGAAGGCGAGACTATCGATTTCACCACCGGTCTGGTGTAAGGCGCGGATTATGGCACTTAAACATTTCAATCCGGTTACGGCGAGCCTTCGCGGCACCGTCCTGATCGACCGCAGCGAGCTCTGGAAGGGCAAGCCCGTCAAGGGTCTGACCGAGGGTAAGTCCTCCACCGGCGGCCGCAACAATCATGGCCGCATCACCAGCCGCTTCCGCGGCGGCGGACACAAGCAGTCCTACCGTCTGGTGGACTTCAAGCGCCGCAAGTTCGATGTGGCCGCTACGGTCGAGCGTCTGGAATATGACCCGAACCGCACCGCCTTCATCGCGCTGATCAAGTACGCCGATGGCGAGCTGGCCTATATCCTGGCCCCGCAGCGCTTGAAGGCTGGCGATCAGGTGATCGCCGGTGCGCGCGTGGACATTAAGCCCGGTAACGCGATGCCGCTGTCCGCCATTCCGGTGGGCACGATCATCCACAATATCGAGCTGAAGGCTGGCGCCGGCGGTAAGCTGGCCCGTTCGGCCGGCACCTTCGCCCAGCTGGTCGGCAAGGATCAGGGCTACGCCCAGGTCAAGCTGATGTCCGGCGAGCTGCGTATGGTCCGCGCCGAGTGCATGGCCACTGTGGGCGCTGTCTCCAACGCTGACCACCAGAACGAACAGATCGGTAAGGCCGGTCGTTCTCGCTGGCTGGGCCGCAAGCCGCATAACCGCGGCGTGGTGATGAACCCGGTCGATCACCCGCATGGTGGTGGTGAAGGCCGTACCTCTGGTGGCCGTCATCCGGTTACGCCGTGGGGCAAGCCGACCAAGGGTTACAAGACGCGCACCAACAAGCGCACGGATAATCTTATCATCCGCCGTGCCAAAGGCGGGAAGGGCTAATCGATGTCACGTTCTGTTTGGAAAGGTCCGTTTGTGGACGGATACCTCCTTGGCAAGGCGGAGGCGTCTCGCGCCTCCGGCCGTAACGAGATCATCAAGATCTGGTCGCGCCGCTCCACAATTCTGCCGCAGTTCGTCGGCCTTACTTTCGGTGTCTACAACGGCAAGAAGTTTCTGCCGGTGCAGGTGAACGAAAATATGGTCGGCCACAAGTTTGGTGAATTCTCGCCCACGCGCACCTTCCCGGGCCATGCGGCGGACAAGAAAGCGAAGCGGGGCTAAAGATGAGCAAACCGAAAGCCGAGCGCGGCCTGGCCGACAATCAGGCAGAGGCCATTGCGCGTAACATCCGTGTTAGCCCGCGCAAGCTGAACCTGGTTGCTGGTTCCATCCGCAACCTCCCGGCCAGCCGTGCGCTGGCCGATCTGACCTTCTCCAAGCGTCGTATCGCCAAGCAGGTGAAGAAGACGCTGGAGAGCGCGATCGCGAACGCCGAGAACAACCACCAGCTGGATGTGGACAAGCTCTACGTGAAGCTGGCCGAGGTGGGCCGTGGCATCGTGATGCGCCGCTTCCACGCGCGTGGTCGTGGCCGTTCCGCGACTGTCGAGAAGTGGTTCAGCCATCTGAAGATTGTTGTTGAAGAGCGCGAACAGGCTGAGAAGCCGATGCGTGATGCGCGTCCGGGTTTTGGCAAGTCCGCGAAGTCTGCCGGGGAGGCTGCGTAATATGGGTCACAAGATTAATCCGATCGGCCTGCGCCTCGGCATCACCCGCACCTGGGACAGCCGCTGGTACGCCGACAAGGACTACGCCAAGCTGCTGCATGATGATATCAAGCTGCGCAACCACCTGCGCGGCAAGCTGCAGCAGGCGGGCGTGTCCCGCGTGGTCATCGAGCGCCCGGCCAAGAAGCCGCGCGTGACCATCTATGCCGCTCGCCCTGGTGTGGTGATTGGCAAGAAGGGCCAGGATATCGACAGCCTGCGCAAGGAACTGTCCTCGATGGCGAAGGCCGATGTGGCCCTCAACATCATGGAAATCCGCAAGCCGGAGATCGACGCCACCCTCGTGGCCGAGAACATCGCCCAGCAGCTCGAGCGCCGCGTGGCTTTCCGCCGTGCGATGAAGCGCGCCGTGCAGTCCGCGATGCGTCTGGGCGCCCAGGGCATCAAGATCACCTGCTCCGGCCGTCTGGGCGGCGCCGAGATCGCCCGTATCGAGTGGTACCGTGAAGGCCGTGTGCCCCTGCACACCCTGCGCGCCGATATCGATTACGGCGTGGGCACCGCGAAGACCACCTACGGCACCTGCGGCGTGAAGGTTTGGATTTTCAAGGGCGAAATCCTGGTTCAGGACCCGTTCGCGCAGGATAAGCGCGCGGCCGAGCAGGCCCCGCAGCGCTAAGGAATTTTTAAGCCATGATGTCTCCAAAGCGTACCAAGTTCCGCAAGGCGCATAAGGGCCGCATCCACGGCAACGCCAAGGGCAACACGCAGCTGAATTTCGGCGCGTTCGGCCTGAAAGCGCTGGAGCCGGAGCGTATCACTGCCCGCCAGATCGAATCCGCCCGCCGCGCCATCACCCGCTGCATGAAGCGTGCTGGCCGCGTGTGGATCCGCATCTTCCCGGATCTGCCCGTCTCCACCAAGCCCGCCGAAGTGCGTATGGGCTCCGGTAAGGGCAGCCCGGAATACTGGGTGGCCCGCGTGGCCCCCGGCCGTATCATGTTCGAGATCGACGGCGTCGCCGAGCCGCTGGCCCGCGAGGCGCTGGCTCTGGGTGCCGCCAAGCTGCCGATCCGCACCAAGTTCGTCACCCGTATCGGGGAGGCTTAAGAATGACCGCCGCTAGTGACATCCGGGCGAAGACCCCGGACGAGCTGAAGAGCCTGCTGCTGGACCTGCGCAAGGAGCAGTTCAACCTGCGTTTCCAGCGCGCCACCGGCCAGCAGGAAAACACCAGCCGCGTGCGCGCGGTGCGTCGCGAGATCGCGCGGGTGAAGACGATTCTGGCTGAGCGCGCGCGTTCGGCTGTGAAGGGTTAAGAGGGTACCATGCCGAAACGTATTCTGACCGGGCGTGTCGTGAGCGATAAGATGGACAAGACGATCACCGTGCTTGTCGAGCGTCGCATCATGCACCCGCTGTACAAGAAATTCATCCGCCGTTCCAAGAAGTACGCGGCGCATGACGAGGGCAATCTGTGCGTCGAAGGTGATGTGGTTCGCATCGAAGAGTGCGCGCCGATCAGCAAGCGCAAGACCTGGGTTGTGACGGAGCGCAATGGCGCCGCCATCACCGACCAGCAGGCCGGCTGAGGGGGCTGAAGCATGATTATCGTAGAATCCAACCTCGATGTCGCCGATAACTCTGGTGCCCGCCGCGTGCAGTGCATCAAGGTGCTGGGCGGCTCCAAGCGCAAGACCGCGTCGGTCGGCGACGTGATCGTCGTCTCCGTCAAGGATGCCATTCCCCGCGGTAAGGTGAAGAAGGGCGACGTGCACCAGGCTGTTGTCGTGCGCACGGCGTTCCCCGTTCGCCGCGCCGATGGCAGCGCCATCCGCTTCGACCGCAACGCCGCCGTGCTCATCAACAAGCAGATGGAGCCGATCGGCACCCGTATCTTCGGGCCCGTGGTGCGTGAGCTGCGTGCGAAGAAGTTCATGAAGATCATCAGCCTGGCGCCGGAGGTGCTGTAACATGGCCGCGCGTATTAAAAAGGGCGACAAGGTGCTGGTTATCTCCGGCGCCGCCAAGGGTACCCGCGGCGAAGTGCTGCGCGTGATCCCCTCCGAGAACCGTGCCGTCGTGCAGGGCGTTGCTGTGGCTAAGCACCACACCAAGGCGACCCGCATGGGCGAGCAGGGCGGCATCATCGAGCGTGAGGCTGCCGTGGACCTGTCTAATCTGGCGCTGATCGACCCCGCCACCGACAAGCCGACCAAGGTTGGCTTCCGCGTGCTGGACGATGGCCGCAAAGTGCGTGTCGCTCGCAAGAGCGGCACCGCTATTGAAGGCTGAGGAGGCCATTATGAGCGAAGTGAAAGAGCTGCCCCGCCTGCAGAAGTACTACCGTGAGGTGGTGCGCGAGCAGATGCAGAAGGAGTTCGGCTACAAGAACCCGTTCGAGGTGCCGTCTCTGCAGAAGATCGTGATCAACATGGGCGTCGGCGAAGCCGCGGCCGATCAGAAGAAGCTCGACGCCGCCCTGGCTGAGCTGACCCTGATCTCTGGCCAGAAGCCCGTGAAGACCCTGGCGAAGAAGGCCATTGCGGGCTTCAAAATCCGCGCCGGCCTGCCGATCGGGTGCAAGGTGACCCTGCGCCGCGACCGCATGTACGAATTTCTTGACCGTCTTGTGACGATTGCACTGCCTCGCGTACGTGACTTCCGCGGAATGCCTGCTAATAAGGGCTTCGACGGACGCGGAAACTACGCCATGGGCCTCAAGGAACAGATCATTTTCCCTGAGATCGTCTATGACAAGGTCGATGCGATCCGTGGCATGGACATCATCTTCGTCACCAGTGCGAAGACCGATGCCGAGGCCAAGGCGTTGCTGAAGGGTTTCAACTTGCCGTTCCAGAAGTGAGCGGCATCGCGAAAATTTTTGTTGGAAAACGGCTGGTAGAGACTGGCAGGTTCCGGAGGGTATCAGAAGATGGCTAAGACATCGCAGGTCAACCGAAACGGCAAGCGTGAGCGCATGGCCGCCCGTGATCAGGCGAAACGTGCAACGCTGAAGGCGACGATCATGGATCGTTCGCTGCCGGTGGAAGACCGCTTTGAGGCGAGCCTCAAGCTCGCGCAGCTGCCGCGCAACGGCGCCAAGGTTCGCGTGCGCCTGCGTTGCGAGCTCACGGGCCGCGCTCGTGGCAATTATCGTAAGTTCAAGCTTTGCCGTGTCGCCTTCCGCGACCTGGCGAGCACCGGGCTGATCCCCGGTGTCACCAAGGCCAGCTGGTAAGGAAAGGGCGGTTTAAAAATGTCGATGTCCGATCCTTTGGGCGATATGCTCACCCGTATTCGCAACGCTCAGCACGCTCGTCTGACGTCTTGCGTTGCTCCGGCTTCCAACCTGCGCGCCAACGTGCTGGACGTGCTGAAGCGTGAAGGCTTCATCCGCGGTTTCGCCCGTGAAGAAGTGCGCCCCGGTATTGCTCAGCTCCGCATCGAGCTGAAGTATAATGACGGCCAGCCGGTGATCAAGGAGATCAGCCGCGTGTCCCGTCCGGGCCGTCGCGTGTACTCCAAGATCAAGGAGCTGCCGCGCGTGTATAATGGTCTGGGTGTCTCCATCCTCTCCACGCCCCGCGGCGTGATGAGCGATGCCGAAGCCCGCGCCGCCAATGTCGGCGGCGAAGTTCTCTGCCGCGTCTTCTAAGGGAGGGAGCAGATATGTCGCGCGTAGGCAAATATCCCGTCGAAATCCCCGCTGGCGTCACTGTCGCTCTGGCCGACAACGTGATCACGGCCAAGGGTAAGCTGGGCGAGCTGAAGCTCGCCCTCACCGATCTGGTCGAGGCCAAGGTCGAGGGCAACAAGGTTTCCGTTGAGCCCAAGACCAAGGCCGCCCAGGCCCGCATGATGTGGGGCACCACTCGCGCCAACATCGCCAACATGGTGAAGGGCGTGTCCGTCGGCTACTCCAAGACCCTGGAGATCACCGGTACCGGTTACCGCGCTGCCGTGCAGGGCACCAATCTGGTGGTGAATCTGGGCTTCTCCCATGACGTGGTCTACCCGATCCCGGCCGGGATCAAGGTGACCTGCGAGAAGCCGACCTCGATCAAGGTCGAGGGCGTGGACAAGCGTCAGGTTGGTCAGGTTTGCGCCGAGCTGCGCAGCCACCGTCCGCCCGAGCCGTATAAGGGCAAGGGTGTCAAGTTCGAAGGCGAGGCGATCCGCCGGAAAGAGGGTAAGAAGAAATAATGTCGAGCAATCTGGAATTGCAGGCGCGCCGCCGGGCCCGCCTCCGCTATCAGCTCCGGCAGAAGTCTGGCGGGCGTCCGCGCCTGTCCGTGTTCCGCTCCGGCAAGCATATCTATGCCCAGATCATCGACGACGCCCAGGGCTGCACCCTGGCCGCCGCTTCGAGCCTGGACAAGGACCTGAAGGCCACCCTGCGCACCGGTGCCGACAAAGACGCCGCTACCGCCGTGGGCAAGCTGATCGCCGAGCGCTCCAAGGCTGCGGGCGTTGTCTCCGTGGTGTTCGACCGCGGTTCTTATCTGTATCATGGCCGGGTGAAAGCCCTGGCAGAGGCGGCCCGCGAGGGCGGCCTCGACTTCTAAGAGGGTTTGCACATGGCACGTGAAGCACGCGAAGGCGGCAGCGGCGGCAGGAATCGCGAGCGCGAGCGCGAGCGCGAGGCTGGTGACGAGTTCGTCGACAAGCTGGTAACGATCAACCGCGTTGCGAAGGTCGTTAAGGGTGGTCGTCGGTTTGCGTTCGCCGCTCTGGTTGTCGTTGGCGACCAGAAGGGCCGCGTTGGCTACGGCGCTGGCAAGGCCCGCGAGGTTCCCGAGGCGATCCGCAAGGCGACCGAGCGCGCGAAGAAGACCATGATCCGCGTTCCGATGAAGGAAGGCCGCACCCTGCACCACGACGTGCGCGGCATCTTCGGCGCGGGTGATGTTGTCATCCGTTCGGCTCCGGCTGGTACCGGTATCATCGCCGGTGGTCCGCTGCGCGCCGTGTTCGAGACGCTGGGCATCGGCGACGTGGTCGCCAAGTCGCTCGGCAGCCGCAACCCGCACAACATGGTGAAGGCGACCTTCGCCGCGCTGGCCAATGTGACCAGCCCGCGCCAGGTGGCCAGCCGCCGTGGTAAGAAGGTGGCGGATCTGTATGGCGCCTCCCACAAGGAAGCCGCCGTGGAGGTAAGCGATGTCTGATAAGAAGATTCGGATCACGCAGGTCGCGTCCGGCAACGGGCGCAAGCCCGGCCAGCAGGCGACCCTGATCGGTCTTGGCCTGAACAAGATCAGCAAGTCCGTCGAAGTTACCGCGACGCCGGAAGTGCTGGGCATGGTCAACAAGGTCAAGCACCTGCTGAAGGTCGAGGAGCTGGCGTAAGCCGCTCCGTGCAAGGATATTCGTCATGAAACTCAATGAAATTCGCGATAATCCCGGTGCTCGGCTGAAGTCCAAGCGCCTGGGCCGCGGCATCGGTTCCGGCAAGGGCAAAACCTCCGGTAAGGGTGTGAAGGGTCAGAAGGCTCGCGAGGGCGTCTCCCTGAACGGCTTCGAGGGTGGTCAGCTCCCGATCTACCGCCGTCTGCCGAAGCGTGGCTTCACCAACATCCACCGCAAGGAATACGCGCCGCTGAACCTCAGCACGCTGGAAGCGGCGATCGAGGCTGGCAAGCTGGATGCGTCCCAGCCGATCACCGAGGCCCTGCTGGCCGAGGCTGGCGTGGTTCGCCTGAACAAGGTGCACGGCGTGCGTCTGCTGGCGCGCGGCACCATCAGCAAGGCTGTCACCATCGAAGTCTCCGGTGCTTCCGCTGCGGCTGTTGCCGCGGTTGAGCAGGCCGGTGGCAAGGTGACCACCCTGGTTGCCAAGGCTGACGCCGAAGTCGCCTAAAGCCCTCTTGCCTGCGCCGGAGAAAATCCGGCAAATAGCGCTGTAAAACGGCGCTTGCCTGTAGCGCTAAGCACTGGCAAGCGCCGTTTTTTATTGGATTATAAGGATTGAGTAATGGCATCCGCCGCTGAACAGATGGCCGCGAACCTGAACTTGGGCGCGTTTGGCAAGGCCACGGAACTGCGCAAGCGCATCTGGTTTACCCTGGGCGCGCTGATTGTGTTCCGTTTGGGCACATATATTCCGGTCCCCGGCGTGGACGCGACCGTGATGGCGCATCTGATGACGCAGAATGGCGGCGGCATTCTGGGCATGTTCAACATGTTCACCGGCGGCGCGCTGGGGCGCATGACCATCTTCGCGCTCAACATCCTGCCTTATATCAGCGCCAGCATCATCATCCAGCTGATGTCCACCACCATCCCGGCGCTGGAGGCGATGAAGAAAGAGGGCGACTCGGGCCGCCAGCGCATCACCCAGTACACGCGCTATCTCACCGTCATCATCGCCACGGTGCAGGCCTATGGCATTGCGGTCAGCCTGGAGCGGGTGAAGAGCGCGCTCGGGCCCGCCGTCATCGACCCCGGCCTGTTCTTCGAGTTCACCGCGGTGGTCACGCTGGTCGGCGGCACGGTGTTCGTGATGTGGCTGGGCGAGCAGATCACCTCGCGCGGTATCGGCACCGGCTCCAGCCTCATCATCTTCGCCGGCATCGTCGCCAACATGCCGGTGGCCATCGCCAACATCCTGGAGCTGGGCTCCACCGGGGCGCTGTCCACCTTCTTCATCATCGTGTTCTTCGCGGCGGCTTTGCTGATCATTGGCTTCGTTGTGTTCATGGAGCGCGCGCAGCGGCGGATTCTCATCCAGCATCCGAAGCGCCAGATCGGCCAGCGCATCTATGGCGGCGAGAGCAATTATATGCCGCTGAAGGTGAACGCCTCGGGCGTGATGCCGCCGATCTTCGCCAGCTCGCTGCTGGTCATCCCGGCCACCTTCGTTGGCTTCTCGTCGGGCGGCCCGGGCTGGCTGCAGGCCCTGGCGCACCAGCTTTCGCGCGGCCAGCCGCTCTACATGCTGCTCTTCGCCACGCTCATCACCGTGTTCTCCTTCGTCTGGGCGGCCATCGCCTTCAACCCGGAGGAAACGGCCGAGAACCTGAAGAAGAATGGCGCCTTCATCCCCGGCATCCGTCCGGGCAGCAACACGGCGAAGTATTTCGACACCGTGCTCACCCGCCTCACCGCCATCGGCGCCGGGTATCTGGTGCTGGTCTGCCTGGTGCCGGACTTCGCCATGAGCAATTACAGCCTGCCGTTCTATTTCGGCGGCACATCCCTGCTGATCATGGTCTCCGTCACCATGGACACCGTGACCCAGGTCCAGTCGCATCTGCTGGCGCATCAGTACGAAGGACTGATCCGCAAGGGGCGTGGCAAAAACCGTAAATAAAGGAGGAGCAACAATATGGAACTGATCCTTTTAGGCCCGCCTGGCGCCGGCAAGGGAACGCAATCCAAGCTGCTGGAAGAGCGCTACGGCATCGCCCAGATCTCGACCGGCGATATGCTGCGCGCCGAGGTGAAGGCGGGCAGCCCGATCGGGCTGGAGGCCAAGGCCGTGATGGATGCCGGCAAGCTGGTGTCTGACGACATCCTGATCCGCATGATCGGCGAGCGCATCAAGCGCGAGGACTGCGCCAAGGGCTTCATCCTGGACGGCTTCCCCCGCACCGTGCCGCAGGCCGAGGCGCTGGATGCGCTGCTGCATGTGGCGGCGGTGGATCTGGACGCGGTGATCGAGCTCCGAGTCGATGAGGCCGCCCTGGTCGAGCGCATCTCCGGCCGTTTCACCTGCGCCAAATGCGGCGAGGGCTATCACGACACGTTCAAGCAGACGAAAGTCCCGGGCGTGTGCGATAAATGCGGTGGCACCGAGTTCACCCGCCGCCCGGACGACAAGGCCGAGACCGTGCATGCGCGCCTCGAGGCCTATAACGCCCAGACGGCCCCGATTCTGCCCTATTACAAGGCCAAGGGGCGGCTGTTCAGCGTGGATGGCATGGCCGAGATGGACGAGGTCGAACGCCAGATCGAAGCGGTTTTGCGCCAGCTTGGCGTGCCTGCCGCGGCGGTCTGACATCAACACTTGACAGACCTCACGAAAATTTGAACACATATTGTTGACTCTAAGTTCGCGGGCGCTATAACCCGCTTTCGCGGCGCTTCCGGGTGGGGCGCCGCAACTTGTTATGACCTCAGGAGAGACGACGTGGCGCGTATTGCCGGCGTAAACATTCCCACGAATAAGCGTGTTGTGATCAGCCTTCGCTACATCTACGGCATCGGCCCGGCGAAGGCTCAGGAGATTTGCACGGCACTGGAGATTCCCGCCGAGCGCCGGGTGAACCAGCTCTCCGATGACGAGATCCAGCGCCTGCGCGAGACGATCGACCGCGACTTCCGCGTTGAGGGTGACCTCCGCCGCGAAGTGGCGATGAACATCAAGCGTCTGATGGACCTGGGTTGCTACCGTGGCCTGCGTCACCGTAAGGGCCTGCCGGTCCGCGGCCAGCGCACCCACACCAACGCTCGTACCCGCAAGGGCAAGGCCGTTGCCATCGCCGGCAAGAAGAAAGCCACCCGCTAATTTTCCGCGCATAGCGTCAGACACAGGAATACCGATATGGCGAAGCCCGCCTCTTCTCGTCCCCGCAAGAAAGAACGCAAGAACATCATCGCTGGTGTTGCTCACGTTCTCGCCAGCTTCAACAACACGATGGTCAACATCACGGACGCGCAGGGCAACACCATTGCCTGGTCGTCCGCTGGCAGCCAGGGCTTCAAGGGTAGCCGTAAATCCACCCCGTATGCCGCTCAGGTTGCCGCTGAAGACGCTGGCCGCAAGGCCCGCGAGCACGGCATGGAGACCCTCGAGATCGAGGTGAGCGGCCCGGGTTCGGGACGTGAGAGCGCGCTGCGCGCCCTGCAGGCCGTCGGTTTCCAGATTTCCGCGATCCGCGACCTGACCCCGATCCCGCATAACGGCTGCCGGCCGCGCAAGCGCCGCCGCGTCTAAGTCTGGGTTCGGTTTTTCTTTAGGCCAGGGTGGAGTCCCAAACTCACGCCCAGGCCGGAAGGGGTGAAAGTTGAAAGACTCTACTTTTCTGCAACGCAATTGGCAGTTGCTGATCAAGCCGGAGCAGCTCGACGTTGAGTTCGGTGCCGATGCGTCCCGCATTGCCACCATCATCGCCGAGCCGCTGGAGCGTGGCTTTGGCCTTACGCTCGGCAACGCGCTGCGCCGTATCCTGCTCTCCTCGCTGCAGGGGGCTGCCGTTACCGCGGTGCGTATCGACGGCGTGCTGCATGAGTTCTCCACCCTCGCCGGCGTGCGCGAGGACGTGACCGACATCGTGCTCAACATCAAGCAGCTCGCCGTGCGCATGCATGGCGAGGGGCCGAAGCGCATGGTGCTGACCGCGACCGGCCCGGGCGAGGTCAAGGCCGGGCAGATCCAGGCCGGGCATGACATCGAGATCATGAACCCCGAGCTGGTGCTCTGCACGCTGGATGAGGGCGCGACCCTTGGCATGGAGTTCACCGTCGGTTCCGGCCGCGGCTATGAGCCCGCTTCCGCCAACCGCCCCGAGGATGCGCCGATCGGTCTGATCCCGGTCGATGCGATCTACTCCCCGGTGCGCCGTGTGTCCTACAAGGTCGAGAAGACCCGCGTGGGCCAGGTGACGGATTACGACAAGCTCATCCTCGAGGTGGAAACCAACGGCGCGCTGACGCCGGAGGACGCCGTGGCCCTGGCCGCGCGCATCCTGCAGGACCAGCTCAGCATGTTCGTGAACTTCGAGGAGCCGCAGCGCGCCCGCCCCGAAGAGCCGCGCCTCGAGCTGCCCTTCAACCCCAACCTGCTGCGCAAGGTGGACGAGCTGGAGCTTTCCGTGCGTTCCGCCAACTGCCTGAAGAACGACAATATCGTGTATATTGGCGATCTCGTGCAGAAGAGCGAGCAGGAGATGCTGCGTACGCCGAATTTCGGCCGCAAGTCTTTGAACGAAATCAAGGAAGTGCTGACTGCCATGGGGCTTTCCCTTGGCATGACGGTGCCGGATTGGCCGCCCGAGAATATCGAGGAACTGGCCAAGCGCTCGGACCAGCCCTTCTAAAGTATTAACAGGAACACTTCATCATGCGTCACGGTCTCAGCGGTCGTAAACTCGGCGTCACCTCCTCTCATCGCGCTGCCATGTTCCGCAACATGGCGGTTGCGCTCATCAAGCATGAGCAGATCACCACCACCCTGCCGAAGGCGAAGGAACTTCGCCCGGTTGTGGAAAAGCTGATCACGCTCGGCAAGCGCGGCGGGCTGCATGCCCAGCGCCAGGCTTTCGACCAGCTGCGCGATGAGACGATCGTCGCCAAGCTCTTCTCCACCGTGGCCGAGCGCTACAAGGCCCGCGCCGGTGGCTACACCCGCGTGCTGAAGGCCGGCATGCGCTATGGCGACGCCGCCGACATGGCCGTGATCGAGCTGGTGGACCGCGACGTTTCCGCCAAGGGCCAGGACTCCGGCCCGAAGCCGGAAGTGGCGGCCGAGGCTGAAGGCGAAGCGTAAGTCTTCGCCCTAACAGGCAAAGCAAAAGGGCGAACCCCGCAAGGTTCGCCCTTTTTTATTAGCTGAGCGGCTGGTGAGCTTTGTCCAGCCAGCGGGAGAAGAAGCCCTTCTTCTTGGGCGGCTTCGGTGCCGCGGCTTCAGCGGCGGCCTCGGCCTTCTGGGCCTTGGTCTTCATCCACTCGTCCAGCGAGAGCCCGGCCTTGGCGGCGCGCTGCTGCTCATAGGCGAGCTGTCCCTTGCTCAGCGTCTTTGTGTAGTCAGTCATGTTGGTCTCCACTTGCCGTTTCTGCGTCGCAGAGTACGGGGCGGATTTCAAGCGCCGTCTCGCCGGCGAAGCAGGGCGGTTTCCAGCCAGCCAAGTGCGGCGTAGATGACGATGCCCGACAGCCCCAGCAGCACCAGTGCCGCGAACATGCGCGGGATTTCCAGCCGGTAGCTGGCCTCGATGATCCGGTACGCCAGCCCCGAGGCGAACCCGCCCGAACCCGCCACGAATTCCGCCACCACCGCCCCCACCAGCGCCAGCGTGCCGGAGATGCGCAGGCCGGTGAGGAAGCTCGGCAGCGCCGCGGGCAGGCTGAGGAGTGTCAGCGTCTGCCACCGAGTCGCGCCGTTCAGGCGGAACAGGTCGCGCAACTCCGGCGGCGTGCTGGCCAGCCCGGCGGCGGTGTTGGAGAGGATGGGAAAGAACGCCACGATGACGGCGCACACCACCAGCGCCAGAAAGGGCTGGTTCACCCAGATGATGATGAACGGCGCGATGGCGACAATGGGCGTCACCTGCAAGATCACCGCCCAGGGCTGGATGGCCGCGCGGAAGAGCGGGCTGGCCGCCATGGCCACGGCCAGCGCCACGCCGAGCACCGTTGCCGCCCCAAGGGCCACGAAGGTGACGCTGAGCGTGGAGAGCAGCGCCTGGTTCAGCACCGCATGGCCGTCGAGATAAGCCTGCGCGATGGCGATTGGCCCCGGCAGCACGTAAGGCGGCACGCCCAGTGCCCAAACCAGCCCCTGCCAGCCCCCGAGCGCGATCAGCCCGAAGATATAAGGGGCGAGGCGTTCAATGGTTTTATTCATGCCCGGGCATCACGCGCTGGAAGGTGCCGGTGATTTCGGCCACCAGATCGGTATAGGCGGCACTGGTGCGCCGGTGCGTGCCCTCGGGGATGCTGGGGCGCAGATCCGCCGCGATTCGCCCCGGGCGCGGCGACAGCACCAGAATCCGATTCGCCAGATACGCCGCCTCGTAGATGGAATGGGTGACGAACACCACCGTCTTGCCGCTGCGCCGCCACAGCGCGTGGAGGTCGTCTTGCAGCTTGTGCCGGGTGAATTCGTCCAAAGCAGCGAAAGGCTCGTCCATCAGCAGCAGCATCGGGTCGGAGACCAAGGCACGGGCGATGGAGACGCGCATCTTCATGCCCCCCGAAAGCCCGCGCGGCTTGGCTTTGGCGAACTCCCCCAGCCCCACCTGCGAGAGTGCGGCCGCCACACGGGGCGCGGCTGCCGCGCGTTCCACCCCGCGCAGGCGCAGTGGCAGATACACATTCTCCTCGGCGCTGGCCCAGGGCAGCAGCGTGGCGTCCTGAAACACGAAGCCGATATCCCCAGGCCCGGGCCGGTGTTCCCACTCGATCTCCCCGGCGCTTGGCGCCTCCAGCCCCGCCAGCAGCCGCAGCAGCGTGGACTTGCCGCAGCCCGATGGCCCCAGCAGCGCCACGAACTCGCCGGGTGCGATGTCGGCGGTGATGCCCTCCAGC
Organism: Acidocella sp.; assembly: GCA_027451225.1. Lineage (GTDB taxonomy): Bacteria > Pseudomonadota > Alphaproteobacteria > Acetobacterales > Acetobacteraceae > Acidocella. The sequence continues at coordinate 22,736 of DAIDJU010000123.1, forward strand.
GCGACGGTGGCGTTCGGGTAGGTCTTGGCGACCGAACGGAGGGAAAACATTACTTCTTCAGGCCGAATCCGTGATCGACGAATTGCAGCGTGTACCCGGCCTTGTAGTCCATGGATTTATCGTACAGCCCGGCCGCCGCCATCTGGTTGAAGAAGCTGGCCCAGCGCGAATCGGTCATGGCGTAGATGCCAAGCTGCTTGGTGTCGCCCGAATCGACGATGCCGCGCGCCTTGAGCTGCTCATAGCCGAATTCCATCAGCCCGTCGGTCATGTCCGGGTTGGCGGCCTTTATGGCCGCGAAGGCCGGGGCGGGGTTGCCGTAGAGGAAGGAATACCAGCCCTCGGTGGAGGCCTCGATGAAGCGCTTCACCAGATCCGGGTTGCCGTTCACCAGCTTCTGGCTGGTGGCGATCAGGCTGGCATAACCGTCGAACCCGGCATCGGGCAAAGCCAGCACCACCGGCCATTGCCCGGTCTGCTGATGCACCAGATACGGCTCGGAGGTGACGTAAGCCTCCTGAACATCCTGAGGATTGGTGAAGAACGGCACCAGGGAGAAGCCGTAGGGGCGGAGCTGGGCATCGGTATAGCCGTATTTGGCCTTCAGATAGATCCACCAGCTCGCCCGCGTATCGGTGCTCACCGCGATGGGCTTGCCCTTGAGGTCGGCGAAGCTGTCATTGCCCTGGCCGGGATGGGCGATCAGCGCGTCCGGGTCTTTCTGGAACCCGGCGGCGACGGCCACGAACGGGATGCCCTCCTGCGCGAAATTCAGCGCCAGGAAGGCGTTGGAGGTGATGTCGAAGGTCAGCTTGCCGGCGACGAGCAATTGCGCGTTATTCACCTGCGGCCCTCCTTGCACGATGCGCACATCCAGCCCGTATTTCTGGTAGATCCCCGTGGCCAGCGCTTGGTAGTAACCGCCATATTCGGGCTCCGCGACCCAATCCAGCCCGAAGCTCACCGTATCGGCGGCATGAGCGGCGGGGGCGAGGAACAGGGCGAGAGCGGCGGCGAGCCATGGGCGCGGTCGGAACATTGCGGAGTCTCCCTACAGACTTGAGCAAACGAGTGGTTGCACGCAGAGTGGACCGGACCGCGCGAATGCCGCACGGGGAGCCATTATCTTAGGGATTAGCATGGGCGAGCCACGGATCAAGGCGGGAATTTGGGTCTCGGCGGTACTGCGCCTGGGCATGCGGGAGGGCAAGCCCGGCCTTGTGGTGCGCAAGGGCGACCCCGATGCCGGCGGCGTGCTGGTGGTGCTGCACGGGCGCACGGGGGATATGGTGCTTACCCAGTTCCGCGACATGAACGGCGAGCTGGCCTGGATGCGCGGCACCGGCCCCGAGCCGGTGCGCGAGGACGCCGCCGACGCCTATGTGAAGAAACAGCTCGGCTACGACCCCGATCTCTGGGTCATCGAATTCGACGCCCCGGACTACCTGCCGCCCTTTGAAGGCAAGCTAGTCTAGCGTTCGCCGCATCGCGGCGGCCAGGGCCGGGTTCTCGGCCTCAGCCCCGGCAATCACCCCATCCCGGTCGGCCAGGGATTTGTTCTGGCTGAGCTTGGCCACACCTTGCAGTCTGGTGATGTGCATCACCACCCCGACAATGCCGTTCAGCAGCGCCTCGACATACTCTTCCGGCGCGTCGCTCACGGCCCAGGGCAGGGCGCGCGGGGCCTCGAAGCGGTTGGTCAGCCGCGTCACGATCTCCAGCAGCGCGTCCCGGTCCTCGATGATCTCCAGCCGCCCCGTGGCATGCACCGCCTGATAGTTCCAGGTCGGCACCACCTTTCCGGTCTCGGCCTTGGTGGCGTACCAGCTTGGGCTCACATAGCCCTCGGCGGCGGTGAAAATGGCCAGCGACTCGGCATGCGGATCGAATTCCCGCCAATGCGGATTGGCCCGCGCCATATGTCCCACCAGCCTGTCCGGGGCCTCCAGCAGCAGCGGCAGATGCGTGGCCGTCAGCCCCGAAGCCGTGGGGGAGACCAGCACGGGCAGCGAGGCCGCGCGCATGATCTCGTGCAGTTCCTCGGCGCGGGTCTCGGCGAAGGCGGACGGCACGTACATGCTTACCTCAGGTGTTGCAGGTAGAGGTCGAACAGCGCCGTGGCGGTGGCGCCGGGCGCGCCATTGCCTACCGAGGCGCCATCCAGCCGCACCACCGGCTTGATGAACGAGGTGGCGCCGGTGAGGAAAATCTCCCGCGCCGCGCGCAGCTCGTCCAGCGAAAACTCCCGCTCCTCGAACCCGATCCCCTGGCCCTCCAGCGCCTCGATCAGCGCCGCACGGGTGCAGCCGGGCAGGATATGCCGGTCCAGATAGCGCGTAACCAGCCGCCCCTCGGCGGTGACGATCCACGCCGTGCTCGCCGCCCCCTCGGTCACATTGCCCTCGGCGTCATACAGGATCGCCTCATACGCCCCGGCGCGCTGGGCCTTGGTGCGGGCCATCACATTGGGCAGCAGATTGGTGGATTTGATGTCGCAGCGCGCCCAGCGCTCATCCGGCAATGTGATGGCCTCGGCCGTCCAGTCCGCGATGTCCTGGGGCGGCTCGGGCTTGCGCCTTGCCGTGATGACGAGGCTGGGGCGCAGGGCGGGCGAGGGGATGGGATGGTCCCGCCGCGCCACACCGCGCGTGACCTGCATGTAAACGAGCCCGGTCGTGATCCGGTTGCGCCGCAGCACTTCGGCGATGACGATCCGCAAAGCAGCGACGGACATCGGCGCGGGCAGCTCGATCTCGCCCAGGCTGCGCGCCAGACGTTGCAGGTGCAGTTCGGCATCCGCCAACCGCCCGCGATGCACGTACAGCACCTCATAGATGCCATCGCCGAACTGGTAGCCCCGGTCTTCCACATTCACGCTGGCCTGCGCCAAGGGCAGGTATCGGCCGTTCACATAAGCGATGGCGGCCATCCGGCGTGTCCTTTCCTCAGGCGGTTTTCCCGGCGGCTTCCAAAACATGGGCGAACTGGTCCGGCGGCAGATAGGCGGCCAGAACCTCTTCCGGCGTGCCATCGGCCTTTACCATGCCGCCATCCAGCCAGATGAGCCGGTTGCACCATTGCAGCAGAATATCGGGGCGGTGCGAGGACAGCACCAGGATCTCCGCGCCGTTCACCATGGCTTCCAGCCGGTGGCGGGCCTTGTCGAGAAACGAGGCATCGCCTGCCAGCAGCCATTCATCCATCAGCAAAATCTGTGGGTGAATCGCCGTGGCCATCGCAAACCCCAGCCGCACCACCATGCCGGAGCTATAGGTGCGCACCGGCAAGGCCAAAAACTGGTCCAGCCCCGCGAAGGCGGCGACATCCTCCTGCAAGTCGCGGATCTGCGCCTCGGAATAGCCGCCGAACAAGGCGCGCAGGCGGATGTTCTCGTTGCCGGTGAGGTCCGGGTTCATGCCCTGGCCGGGGTCGAGCAGGGCGGTCACCACGCCCTCGGTGGTGATGCTTCCCCCCACCGGTTCGTAAATGCCCGCCATGGTCCGCAGCAGCGTGGTCTTGCCCGCCCCGTTGGAGCCGATGAACCCCAGCCTGTCCCCCGTGTTGAGCGTGAAGGACACGCCGCGCAGCGCCTCCACGGTCAGGCGGTGGCGGCTATCCTCGCCCAGCCGCCCGGAGGCGGCGGCAAGCACGGTCTTCTTCAGGCTGCGGCTTTCCGCGTGGTAGAGCGGAAAGGAGACCGAAACGTTATCGACGATCAGCTGGGCCATGGCTTACAACCAATAAGGCAAACGCGGCCGCGCGCGCACAAAGACGAGGCCGGTGATGAGAAAGAGCCCCAGCGAATACAGCACCGCCAGTTGCCACGCGCCGGGATTGATCGGCAGGCCGAGCAGCGGGCCGCGGACGATCTCCAGTAGCGCATAGAACGGGTTGAGCTCCACAAACGCCTTGGCCAGCCCCCGATGCGCCAGCATCGCCGGATTCCACATGATCGGGGTAACGTAGAAGGCGATCTGCATGACGCTGGCGACGATGGGCGGAATATCGCGGAAGCGCGCCCCGAACAGCCCCAGCAGCAGGCTCGCGGCCATGGCGTCGGCCAGCCAGAGCAGGAAGCCGGGCAGCAGGGTAAAGCAATCCAGCCCCGGCTTGGTGCCGAACAGCGCGAACACCACCGCGACGACGACGACATTATGCCCCAGCACCAGCGTGTTGCGCATCACCACCCGCGCGGCATGCACGCCGTGCGGCATGCGCATGGAGCGGATCATGGCGTCGGCCTGGGTGAAGCAGGTCGTAGCCTCCGAGACCATGGTGCTGATGAAGGTCCACAGCACCAGCGAAATGGTGAGGAACGGCAGGTAATCGGTCACATCCTGGTGGAACAGCCGGGCGTAGAGCACGCCGATGGCCCCGACCATGACGGCGGTGGAGAGGGTGAGCCAGAGCGGCCCGAGCAGCGAACCGCGATAGCGCAGCCGGATGTCGAAGAGGCTGAGGGTCCACACCAGCGGCCAGAGCCTGGCGGTATCGGCCAGATCGGCCCACGCGAGGCGCAGGCGCTCGCTCCAGCTATGAGAGGCGGCGATGACTTGGCGCTTGGGGATATCGGACATATCAGATGGGATTGATGGCAACGCCATCAGGCGTTTTGGTGATTGTCACACGCTGCCCCGGCGCCAGTGGCGGGTCCACGACCTCCGGCACGGATCTCACCGAGCCGTCCTGCATCTTGACCACCACCTCGGTACCCGGCGCGGCATTGGCGGGCATGGGCTGGCCGAGGATGGACATGACCCGCCCGAGCGCCACCTGGGATTGTCCGGGATCGGCATGGCGTACGGCGGCCACGGTGCCGGTGGGCAGGGCGGGCGCAGCGGCGGTGCCAATGGCCGCCTGCGGGGCGGAGGGCGCGCAGGCGCTTAAGCCCCCCAAGGCCAAGAGAATGGCCGGAGCGCGAAGCGGAAGGGAAGTTTTGCGAGAACGCCGCATGCCCGCAGAGCTACCACGATTGCGCGGCCGCCGGTAGCGTCGGGCCTCAAGATTTTGTTGCCGAAACTTGTGTGGTGGTCTAATGGCTTAGAGTGCCTTGTTTAAGCCATCATTGAACATGATGCTGTAAAATCATGGCGCGAATTGCTGGAGGCTTCTAATCGTGGTCAATGGCTCTCAAGTGCGGCCGGAGCGTTTGCGTGGCTCTCGTGCTGGCTTCAAGGTCAAATTATCGGTGGGCTGCGCGGGGCTGGCCCTGCTCACCGCCTGCGCCGGTGGACCGCGCACGGCCGAAAACTCCAACTACTACCTCTCCCACGCCCAGCACGACTACAACCCGCCCGGCCCGCCGAGCGACCCGTGGGGCCCCTATATCCAGGAGGCCTCGGCGCGGTTCGACGTGCCGGCGATGTGGATCCGCCAGGTGATGCGCGTGGAATCCGGCGGGCATGAATATATCGGCGGCCAGCTCGTGGTCTCCGCCGCCGGGGCGATGGGGCTGATGCAGCTCGAGCCCGAGACCTATCAGGAAATGGCCGGCCAGTACGGGCTGGGGAACGACCCGTTCAACCCGTACGACAACATCATGGCGGGCACGGCCTATATCCACGCCATGTATCAGGTGTACGGCTCGCCCGGCTTTCTGGCCGCGTACAACGCCGGGCCGGGGCGGCTGAACTCCTACATGAACTATAGCCGTCCGCTGCCGGACGAGACCAAGAATTATGTGGCGATGATCGCGCCGCGCATCCAGGGCTATTACCCGTCGCATCGCTCGGTGGCCGACCAGTTGGCCCTGAACACCCAGCCGATGAGCCAAGCCCCCGGCCTGCTGCCGCCGGGCTTCGTGCCGAATGCCTCTTACGGCCTGCCTGACAATACGGGCGGCAATACCGGGGCGCAGGTGCAGGTGGCGTCCATCGCCCCGGTGCAGACGCCTTCCGTCCCCCAGGCGGTGCAAAGCTCGGCGATTGCGCCGGTGCAAGAGGAGCCGGTGGCGGAGGCTTATGTGCCGCCTCCGCCCCCGCCGCCTTCACGCCCGGCCACGCCGGCGTATCAGAACTCGCTTTCGGCTTCCGCTCTGGCGATGTCCCTGCCGCCGCCGCCGCCCGCCCCGGCGCAGCCGCAGCGCGGCTTCGCGCTGGTGCCGTCCGCCATGGCCGACACTCCGCCGCGCAGCATGCAGGCTTCCGCCGCGCCGTCCTCGGGCAGCAGGCATTGGGCGATTCAGGTCGGCGCGTATTCCAGCGCCTCCAATGCGCGCGCGGCGCTCGGCATGGCCGAACTCTCCGCCGTGTCGCAGCTCGTGGATGGGCAGGCGCTGGTGCAGTCGATCCACAGGGATGGCAAGACCACCTACCGCGCCCGCGTGGTCGGGTTGCCGCATGAGGCTGCGGTGAACGCCTGCAACCGCCTCTCCGGCGGGCCGACCGGCTGCGTCATCATCTCGCCGGACGAATCGTAAGGTTCCAAGAAAAATGCCGCCTTTTTGAAAAAGGCGGCATCCGCGAACTTCTGTGAGCTTTTTACACCGCCCCGTTGGCGAGCAGTGTTGCCCGCACGGCGTCTTCCTCCACCTGATTGCTGGTGAAGGCCTGACCGATGCCGCGCGTGAGGATGAAGGTGAGCTTGCCTTCGCGCATCTTCTTGTCCTGCTTCATATGCGCCAGCAGTTTCTCGGCGTTCAGCCCGGCGATGCGCGGGTTCAGCCCGGCGCGGGCGATATGCGCGGCCACGCGGCCAGTATCTTCCTGCGGGCAAAGCCCCATCCGGGCGGAAAGATCGGTGGCCAGCACCAGCCCGGTGGCCACGGCCTCGCCATGCAGCAGCGTGCCGTCGAAATGGCATTCCGCCTCCAGCGCATGGGCGAAGGTATGGCCCAGGTTCAGCAGCGCGCGGCCGTTATTGGGCTTGGTCTCGCGCTCATCATCGCCCACCACCTGCGCCTTGAAGCGCACGGCATGCTCGATGGCCTGGGAGAGCAGCGCATCATCCCCGCCGACGATGCCCTCGGCATTGGCCTCGCACCACTCGTAGAAGGGCGCGTCCGCGATCATCCCGGCCTTCACGATCTCGGCATAACCCGCGCGCAGCTCGCGCACCGGCAGGGTCTTCAGCGCCCCGGTATCGGCCAGCACCAGCAGCGGCTGGTGGAACGCGCCGACCAGATTCTTTCCCTGCGGCGCGTTGATGCCCGTCTTGCCGCCGACGCTGGAATCCACCTGCGAGAGCAGGGTCGTGGGGATCTGGATGAACGGCAGCCCGCGCAGCGTGGAGGCGGCGGTGAAGCCCGCGAGATCTCCCACCACGCCGCCGCCAAGGGCGATGATGGTGGTGTGGCGGTCCACCTTCTGGTCCAGCAGCGCGGTGACGAGGCGCTGCCAGGTCTCGAAGCTCTTCGATTCCTCGCCCGGCGCCACGGTGAGCGTGGAGTGCTTAATGCCGACCTCGGTGAGCGCGGCCTGGAGCGTGGGCAGGTGCAGGGCGGCAACATTGCTGTCCGTAATGATGACGCAGCGCGGCTGCGGCAGCACCGGGGCGATATGCGCGCCCGCGCGCTTGATCAGGTCCGGGCCGATCAGCACGTCGTAGCTGCGCTCGGAGAGCTGCACATGCACGCGCCGCGGCGGGGTGTAGGCGTCGATCGCGGCGATCACGTTATCGGTCGTCACTTGCGGGGGAACCTCCGAACCGTCGATGATGATGTCGGCCAGCGCATAGACCGGGCTGCGCTGCTCCGAAAGCCGGGCCAGGATTTCAGCCGGATCGCCGGTATTGAGCAGTGGGCGGTGCGTGCGCCCGGCCACGCGGGCATGCAGCACATGGATGGGACAGCGCAGCCAGATGGAAATCGCCCGCTCGCGGATCAGCGCGCGGGTTTCCGGGTCCATGAACGCGCCGCCGCCGGGGGCGAGCACGATGCGCCCCTTATCCAGCAGCCGCTCGATCACCCGTTTTTCCCCGGCGCGGAAATGCGTCTCGCCATGGTGTTTGAAGATGTCGGCGATGCTCATGTTGGCGGCGCGCTCGATCTCGTGGTCGGCGTCGTAAAACGGCAGGCCGAGTTGTGCCGCCACGCGCTTGCCGATGGCGGTTTTGCCGGCCCCCATGAGGCCGACCAGGACGATGCTGCGCTCCTGCACGGGCAGGTCGTAATGGTTGAATGACATTGCCCGGAAGGCTTATCACATTAGGCGCATGACGATAGATGGCCAGGCCGAGGCGTTTCTGGAAATGCTCGCCGCCGAGCGCGGCGCCGCCCCCAACACGCTCGCCGCCTATACGGCGGATCTCGATGATTTTCTTGACTTTTTGCGAGGCTGCGCGGTGAGCGCCGCCAACGCGGATGTCAGCCATGTGGCCGCCTATGTGCGGGGGCTGTACGAGGCGGGGCTGGCCGCGCGCACCCAGGCGCGCAAGCTTTCCACCCTGCGGCAGTTCTTCCTGTTCCTGCTGCGCGAGGGCCGCCGGGCGGATAACCCGATGGCCGAATTCGCCTCCCCGCGTTTGCCGAAGGCCCTGCCGAAATATTTGAGCGAGGCGGAGGTGACGGATTTGTTCGCGGCGGCGCGGGAGCTTGCGGGGCCGAAAGGGCTGAAGGCGGTGGCGGGGTTGGAGATCCTCTACGCCACCGGATTGCGCGTTTCGGAAATGCTGGCCCTGAAGGGCGAGGCGCTCTCCACCGATGCGCAGATGTTGCTGATAAAAGGCAAAGGCGGGCGGGAGCGCATGGTCCCGCTCTCGGCCCCGGCCAAGGCGGCGGCGGCGGCGCTGCGCGCGGCGATGGCGGAGAAGAAACCCGTGCCGCGCTATCTCTTCGCCGGGCGCGACCCGAAAGAGCCGATGACCCGCCAGGGCTTCGCGCTGCTGCTGAAACAGGTTGCGGTGCAGGCGGGGCTGGACCCGGAGCGGCTCTCACCGCATGTGCTGCGCCATTCCTTCGCCTCGCATCTATTGGCGCATGGGGCGGATTTGCGAAGTTTGCAAAAGCTCCTCGGCCATGCGGATATCTCCACCACCGAAATTTACACCCATGTGCTGGCCGAGCGGCTGCAGAAATTGGTGAACACGCTCCATCCGCTAGCGGATTAGGTCAATAAGTTGACGCATCTTCCCCCCGCGATGCCGCGTCTCGTTGCGGCTGATATAGCGGCGCATGGCGTCGGGCATTGTGCGGACGGCGGGAATGGCGGCGGCAAACGCGTCTTCCACCCCTCGCCAGACCTGCGGCGCGCAACCCTGCCTGTGGCCGCGTAGCCAATACGCCGCAATGCGCGGTGCCAGCCCCAACCGGGATGCGCCCCATTTGCGCGCGATGATCAGCCGGTTGCGCACGAACCAGGCCATGCGCTCGCCGCTCCATTGCACCCGCGCCTCGGCGGTGGATTTGTGCAGCACGGCGAGGGAGCCGTCGTAAGCGATGCGCCAGCCGAGTGCGATGGCGGCGAGGCAGAAATCATATTCCTCCCAGGTGAAGAACAGGGAGGTGTCGTAGCCGCCGGCAGCACTCCAGGCGGCGCGGCGGATGGCGTGCCCGGCTCCGACGAAGGTGGTGGTGTCGAACCGTTCCTTAAAGCGCGGCAGCAGGGATTTGGGATAGCCCCAGGCGTTGGGGTCGGGGCCTGAGCCGTCGGCGGTGAGGATGGCGAAGGCCAAAGCCCCGAGATCCGGCGCGCGGCGGAAGCGCTTCAACGCGTTGGCGATCACCCAGTCGTCGCGAAAGGTGGCGTCGTTATCCAGCGCGACGATGACCGGGGCGTGGCCCAGCGCGGCGGCGAGATTGCGCCCCCCCGCCACGCCTAGATTTTTGCCGGCGCGATACAGGGCAAAACGCGGATGCGCGCCATAAGCGCGGGCGATGGCCGTGATGGTTTCGGGCGCCGAGCCCTGGTCCAGCACGGTGACGTGGAATTCCCCGCCCCGCTGCGCCAGGGCGGAGGCGATGGCGGCCAGCGTGTCGTCCCGCCTGTTGAGGCAGAGGATGATGATGTCCGCGTCATATCCGCCCAAGGGGGGCGGTGAGCCTGCGAGGCGTTTCTCAGTAGGCATTCTTCTGCGAGAGCACGGCGGGCAGGGTGCGGAGCAGAATGGCCAGATCCAGCCCCAGCGACCAGGTCTGGATATATTCGAGATCGCTGGTCAGGCGCTGCTCCAGCGCCGCGATGGCCGGGGTGGCCCCGCGCTGGCCGCGGATTTGCGCCAGCCCGGTCATGCCCGGCTTTACCCGGTGGCGCAGCCGGTACAGGCGCAGGGCGGTCTCGAAGCTCAATCCCTCGACCTGCGTTTCCGGCGCGTGGGGGCGCGGGCCGACCAGCGACATATCGCCGCGCAGCACGTTGATGAGTTGGGGCAGTTCGTCCAGCGAGAGGCGGCGCAGGATGCGCCCCGCCTGGGTCACGCGCCGGTCCCCAGCCTGCGCCTGGGCGAAGGCGCGCTCGGGGGCGTGCGTCATGGTGCGGAATTTGAGCAGGGAGAAGTGTTGCCCATGCGCGCCGATGCGCGTCTGGCGGAACAGGATGGGACCGGGGCTGCTGAGGCGCACAGCCACGGCCACGCCCAGCAGCAGCGGCGCGGCGAGGGTGAGCAGCGCCCCGCCAAGCAGCAAATCCTCCACGCGCTTGGCCGGGTTGGCGGCGGTGATCAGCTCCTCGGTGGCGATGGGCATGAGCTTGCACGCGCCGGAGCGGGATTTCAGCATCTCGGGCAGGTTGGCGGCAAGGTCGAAGGCCATCCAGATCCGCGCCGGGAAGGCGAGCAACTCGGCCAGCACCTCCTGCTGGCGCGCGCCGCTCAGGCTTTCCAACTCGGGGTGGTGGATGAACACCACGTCCTGGATATCCCGCTCATGCAGCAGCCGCAGCAAGGCGGGGACATCCGGCAGTTCCGGCCAGCCGGGCCAGTTGCGCCGCTCGGGCCTGCCGGAAAGATAGAGCACCCCGGCCACGTTGCGGGAGATCCGCCGCTCGGCCAAAGCGCGGGAAAGGTCGGAGGGGCAGCGGTCGTAGCAGACGACCAGCGTGGCGCGTCCGGCCTGGGCTGTGTCGTCGGCCTCGGGGTGGGCGGTGAGCAGGGCGCGGGAGCCCGCCAGCAGCAGCGGGGTAATGGCGAGGTCGGCGGCGGTCCAGGCGCGGGTGAGGATATGCGGATGCCCCAGCAGCAGCGCCAGGACGAGCATGGCGAGGCTGGTGGCCAGGAAGCTCTTGGCGGCGATGCCAGCGGGCTGGCGCGTCTGCCCCCGGTAGCCGCCATGCGAGGCGGTGAGCAGCACTGTGAACAATGCTAACATGGAATAAAACCACAGGTTGTGACTTAGATTTTCGCTACCCTGCATGGTCAAGCTGCCCGCCAGCGGCAGGGCTAACACGCATATAAGGTCGGAGAGGGCCAGAATCTGCTGGCGGGGGAAAAAAGCGGCGTGTTCAGCGCGGTTTTGGCCGTGTAGGACAGCCGCCGGGGCGTGAAGCTCCGCCATGTGGGGCGCTCTCTAGGGTTGTTTCGTGGTTAACAAACAGTTACTTTTGGTTGTATTAACGAAACACGAAACGCTT
>DAIDJU010000124.1 GCA_027451225.1 Acidocella sp.
GTTCAGTTGACGTGTGCCAAGCAACCCCACCTCATCAACGACCACCACGGATTTGCGGCCGAGGACCAGCTTTCCCCGCGCCAAATCCCGCAGGAACGCCGTCGCAGCGCGGGTATTCGCGGCCCCTATCCCGGCTTCCGCTAGATCATCCGACTGGCGCCACGCCAGAGCGACGCCGTGGACCACCCTGCCATCCGCCTGCCAGGCCCGGACCAGCGGCTTCAGCAATGTGCTCTTACCAGACCCCGCCACGCCGATGGCGAGCCCCACACGTCCACCAGTGCCAAGATGATCGATGATCCGGCGCTGTGCGCGGCCGTGCACGCTAGTAAAATCGATCTCCGGGAATAAGGCCACTGCCGCCGCTATGACTTTGCGAGAGAGCGCGGCACTGCGGTCATGCGCCCCGGCCCGCACCGTCTCGATGAGCATCTGCTCCTCACACACCTCGAGCGTCGTGGTCACCGCCACGCGATCCCTGCCCTGGCGGCCCGGCACACGCCCCCAGATCAATGCCGCACTCTCACCCCGGCGCTGAACACCGCGTTCACGAAAAGCCTGAGTGATGGCATCGACATCACCGGCCTCCCCAATCCCCGAGGCAATCAGCCCCTTGGCGGCAGCAATCCGAGCATCCGCGCCATCAATCACCGCCCGGCGGTCAAATTGCTTACCCAGCAACGGCAGAGCAGCCTGGAAGGCGGTCTCCAGCCGTTGCTCTCGGCTGGGTAGAGGCGCGATACCATCCGGGCGCAGCACGCTCCGGTGCTCATATCCCAGCCGTGCCGCCGTCGCCCGCCAGGCTGCGAGGTCGCTGACATCATCGCTCTTGGCCTCGCGCGGGTTCTGTACCCCGGCTTTCAGCAACGCGATTTTACGGGCGGGGGTAAGTATTTCCCAATCGAGGCCAAGAGATCGCGCATAAGCCCGCGCGGCTTCGGTGCCGCCTGTGGTTCGCTTGCTGAATTGCGCGACGACACTCTCCGGCACCGTGGAGAGCCGCGCCATTTCTGTACGGGCATCGAGTTCCACCACCACCCCATGGGCGCGCAGATGATTGGCAAGATAAGCCTGATAGAGTGCGCCCCATTCATGAATCCGCCCCTCAAGCAGAGCAAGATTGATACTGCCCACACGCCCGCTCGGTGTTTCCACGATATTGAACACGGCAACATGGGTGTGCATCTGCATGTCACCAGGCGCGCGGCCCTGCGTACCGGTCAGCGTGTGCAGCTCCGTGACCGGCTGGCCCTGTGAATCCTCACGCACGACCTCGACCGTAGGCCGAGCCGCGTAATGGTCGAACGACACCCAACCTATGGAGCCGGCCTCGTAACCCCGTTTCGCGGCGTCCCCGATCGAGGCCCGACCAATCTCCCGCTCAATAGCGGCCATGACATTATCGATGGCATCCCGGTGCGCCTGGTGCAGCATCGCCCGCTCGGCTTTGGTGGGTGCGAAGGCCCACGCGATGGAGAGCGATTTGGGCGCGGAGAAGGTCAAGTCGATATAGCCGATTCGCATCTTGGCAGCCTCAAAGATGGACTGGTATCGGCGGCCACTCACCTCGCGACCATCGGCATCACGCCCTGCGAGAATATTCGCGCGCTGTTCGGTGGTCAGCGTTTTGTCCTTCACCCCCAGGCCCGAGAGCAAACGCCTTACCGCCCTCTCGGCCTCCTCAGCGGGCAACCTCTCACCATTGACCTTCCGCCCCGCCAGCATCCGCGCCAATTGTTCGGGAG
>DAIDJU010000125.1 GCA_027451225.1 Acidocella sp.
CATAGTCATCCAGGGAGAACTTCATGTTGTCCCGCAGGTAGTCGAAGCCGAATTCGTTGTTGGTGCCGTAGGTGATGTCGGCGGCGTAGGCGGCGCGGCGCTGCTCGTCGTCGAGCCCGTGCACGATCACGCCGACGCTCATCCCCAGGAAGCGGTAGATCTGGCCCATCCACTCGGAATCGCGCCGGGCCAGGTAGTCGTTCACGGTGACGACGTGCACGCCCTTGCCGGCCAGCGCGTTCAGATAGACCGGCAGGGTGGCGACCAGCGTCTTGCCCTCGCCGGTCTTCATCTCGGAGATCTTGCCGTCATGCAGCACCATGCCGCCGATCAGCTGCACGTCGAAATGGCGCATGCCCAGCACGCGCTTGGCAGCCTCGCGCACCACGGCGAAGGCTTCGGGCAGCAGGTCATCCAGCGCCTCCCCCGCTTCCAACCGGGCGCGGAAGGCAGCGGTTTTGCCCTGAAGGGCGGCGTCGTCCAGCGCCGCAATCTCGGGCTCCAGCGCATTGATGGCGGCCACGCGGCGGCGATAGGCTTTCAGCGCACGGTCGTTACTGGTGCCAAAGATGGCGCGGGCAAGGCTGGCAAACATGCTGTGGCGGAATCCGCTTCTTATGAACTGGGGAAAGCTGCCCGTTCACATAGTCGCGGGGTTGTAATGGGTCAAATCACCCATGTGGCACAAAGGCCCGGGAATGGCGGCCGTCTTGCCGGTCAGGCGGCTTTGCCGCATAGGAAGTGCCACCAAAAGGAAGGTTTTATACCCAATGCGCCGTCACACTCTGCGTTCCATCCTTACCGCCGCCACCCTGCTTGCCGCCCCGGCCGCCTTCGCGCAGTCCAGCGCCCCCGCCGCCGCCCCGGCCAATGCCAACCCGGTGGTCGCCATCGTCAACGGCACCAAGATTTACATGAGCGACATCCAGGCCGACGCGCAAAGCGCCCCCGCTCAGCTCCAGCAGCTCCCGCCCGACCAGCTCTTCCCGCTGCTGGTCAACCAGGAAGTGGACCGCAAGGCGCTGCTGGCCGCCGCGCACAAGGAAGGCCTGCAGAACAACCCGGACGTGGCCAAAGCCATGCAGGACGCCGCCAATATCCGCCTGGAAAACGCCTTCGTGCAGGAAAAGGTTGCCCCGCAGGTGAGCGATGCCGCCGTGAAGGCCGCCTATGACCAGCAATATGCCGGCAAGCCCGGCCCTGAGCAGGTGGAAGCCCGCCACATTCTGGTGCAGACCCAGGCCCAGGCCCAGGACATCATCAACCAGCTGAACAAGGGCGCCGATTTCGCCAAGCTGGCCGAGAAGTACAGCATCGACCCCGGCGCCAAGAACGGCGGCGAGCTGGGCTGGTTCTCGCAGGACGAGATGGTCCCCGCCTTCGCCACCGCCGCCTTCGCCCTGAAGCCCGGCCAGTACACCAAGACCCCGGTGCAGACGCAGTTCGGCTGGCACGTGATCCTGTGCGAGGGCAAGCGCACCGCCCCCACCCCGGCGCTGGCCGATGTGCAGGACCAGATCAAGCAGAAGCTGGCCAATCAGGCCGTGCAGAAGGTGCTGGACGACGCCCGCAGCCAGGCGCAGATCCAGCTCTTCAACGCCGACGGCACCCCGATGAAGACCGACGCCTCCGCCCCGGCCGCGGGCGGCTCGTCCAACTAACATGGCTGGCGCGCTCCCCGTTTCGCCGCTGGCGCTCCCGCTGCCCGTGCTGCCCCCCATCAAGGGGGTACGCATGGCCACGGCCGAGGCCGGCATCCGCTACAAAGGCCGCACGGACGTGCTGCTCGCCGAATTCGCGGAGGGCACCACCGTCGCCGGTGTGTTCACCAAGAATCTCTGCCCCGGCGCGCCCGTCACCTGGTGCCGCGAGGTGCTGGAGAGCGGCCTGGCCCGAGGGCTGGTGGTGAATGCGGGCAACGCCAACGTGTTTACCGGCGCCGCCGGGGTGCGCGCGGTGGAGGAGACGGCCCACGCCGCCGCCGCCACGCTCGGCACCAAGGCGGACCGGATCTTCCTGGCCTCCACCGGCGTGATCGGCGAGCCCCTGCCCGCGCAGAAGATCGTCGCGGTGATGGACGATCTGAACGCCAAGCTCGAAGCCGACCGCTTCGCCGAAGCCGCGCACGCCATCATGACCACCGACACCTTCGCCAAGGGCGCGACCCGCACGGCGATGATCGACGGCGTGGAAGTGCGCATCAACGGCATCGCCAAGGGCTCGGGCATGATCGCCCCGGACATGGCGACAATGCTGAGCTTCGTCTTCACCGACGCCGCCATCCCCGCCCCCGCCCTGCAGGCCATGCTGGCCAAGAGCGTGGACAGCACCTTCAACTGCGTGACCGTGGACAGCGACACCTCGACCTCCGACACGGTGCTGCTCTTCGCCACCGGCCAGGCGGGCAACACGCCGACGGAAATTCCCGGCCACCTCGCCGATTTCCGCCGCGCACTGCACGAGGTTCTGCACGATCTCGCCATGATGGTGGCGCGCGACGGCGAAGGCGCGCAGAAGCTGGTGACCATCAATGTCGAGGGCGCGGTCTCCCACGCCTCGGCCAAGCGCATCGCCATGGCCATCGCCAACTCCCCGCTGGTGAAAACCGCCGTGGCGGGCGAGGACGCGAACTGGGGCCGTATCGTGATGGCCGTGGGCAAGGCGGGCGAGCCCGCCGACCGCGACAAGCTCGGCGTGGCCGTGGGCGGCGTATGGATGGCCCAGGCGGGCGGCGTGGTCCCCGGCTACGATGAAACCCCGGTGGTCCAGCACATGAAGGGCCGCGAGATCGAGATCACGGTCGATATCGGGCTCGGCGAAGGCCGCGCCACGGTTTGGACCTGCGACCTCACCCACGGCTATATCGACATCAACGGGTCTTACAGAAGCTAAGACAGTCCCTAACGAGGTTCCCGGCGGGGCTTTACCACCCTGGCCGGGACAACATTCGCCTCGACCAGCGCCAACAGCCCTTGCACGATCCGCTCGGGGCTCGGCGGGCAGCCCGGGATCATCAAATCCACCGGCAGCACGCTATCCGCCCCGCCGCAAATGGCCGGCGAACCCTTGAACACCCCGCCATCCACCGCACAATCGCCCACCGCCACCACCAGGGCGGGCTCGGGCATCCCCGCGCGCGCCTGCAACAGCGCCTCACGCATGTTCTTGCCGGAAACACCGGTCACCAGCAGGATATCCGCATGGCGCGGGCTGGGGGTGAAGCTCAGCCCGTATTGCGTCAGGTCGTAAACCAGATTTTGCGTCGCCCGCAGCTCCAGCTCGCAGGCATTGCAGCTCCCCGCCGACACATGGCGGATCGCCAGCGAGCGCCCGAGCTTTGAGGCCACCACCTTCTCGCGCAGGGTTTTCACCACCGCCGGGTCCGCCGCGCGGGCCTCGGCGGCGCGGGAAAGCAGATGCCGGGCGACGGTCTTCCACATTACAGGTCCACCCCAGAATAAGAGCCGTTGATGGATTTATTGATCAGCGGGAAATCGGCCAGAATCGCCGTCGCCGCCGCGTGCTCCAGCAGCGGCCAGTGCAGCGTGCTCGGGTCGGCGATGAACACGTCCGCGATGCTGCCGCCCTCGATGCGCAGCCAGTACCAGACCGGCCCGCGGAAACTCTCGGCCACCCCCAGCCCCTCGCCGCTGCCCGTGGGCGGGGCGATGGCGATCGGCGTATCCGGCAGGGAATGCAGCATGTCGCGGATCAGGCGGATGCTCTCCGGGATTTCCGCCAAGCGAATACGGATGCGCGCCGCCACATCGCCCTCGCGCTCCACCGGCACGTAGAGGGGGAAGGTCTCGTAAGGCGGGTAGCCGGGCAGCAGGCGGGAATCATGCGTCTGCCCCGAGGCCCGGCCCGCATACCCCCCGGCGGCATAGGCGGCGGCCAGGTTCGGCGGCACGATGCCGGTGCCCACCACGCGGTCCTGCAAGCTGGCGTAATCCTCGAAGATGCGTTTCAGGCTCGGCAACTCGGCTTCCAGCGCGTCCAGCGCCTCGAAGACCGCCACCGCTCCCCCGGTGGCGATATCCCCCGCCACGCCGCCCGGCACCACCACATCCATCATCAGCCGATGACCAAATGCAGCAGCAGCGGCAGCACAAATCCGCTCACGCGCCAAAGCGAAGCGGGCGTCCAGAAACGCGAACCCGGCATCGCCCGCAATGGCCCCGATATCGCTGGTATGGTTGGCGAGGCGCTCCAGCTCCGCCATCACCGCGCGCAGGTAAATGGCCCGCCCCGGCACCTCCAGCCGCAACGCCACCTCCGCCGCGCGGGCATAGGCAATGCCGTGCGCCACCGTGGCATCGCCCGAGACGCGCGCGGCGAACCGCGCGGCAAGGCGCGGGGATTTGCCCCGGATCATCCCCAGCGTGCCCTTATGCGTGTAGCCCAGCCGGGCCTCCAGCTTCAGCACCTGCTCCCCCACCACGGAAAAGCGGAAATGCCCCGGCTCGATGATCCCGGCATGGATCGGCCCCACCGCCACCTGATGCACGCCCTCCACCTCGGGCGATTTAAACTCCGGCCAGAGGCCGCCGCCATCCGTATCGCGCTTATGGTCGATGGCCGGGCGGATATCCGCCGCCCCCAGGGCCTTATGGCCGTTGAGGTCCTGCGCCAGACGCTGGAACCAGCCCGCTCCGGCATGGTGCAAAGCCGGATAGGCGTTGTCCACCAGCTCCACCGCCACCAGCTCGCCCGGCTCGTACAGCGCATAGGCGTGGCGCGCATCCGTCCACAGGGCGATGAAGCGCCCCTCTTTCGCCTTCCAATCCTCATGCGAGAGCAGGATCATTTCAGCGCCTCCGCCACCTGCGAGAGCAGCCCCACCAGCAGCGGCGGCATGGCGAAGGCCAGCACCACCGCCAGCGCCAGATGCAGCGTGACGAGATGCGTCTCCGGCGTGGCCTTGGCGGGCTTGGTGCGCGGGGGCGCATGGCCAAACACCAACGGCCCGAGATTCCGCAGGATCGCCACCGCGCAGAGCAGCAGCCCCAGCCCCAGCGGCAACGAGGCCCAGGGGCTGCGCTGAATGGTCTGGCTGATGATGATGAACTCCGAGACGAACAGCCCCGAGGGCGGCAGGCCGGAGAGCCCGAACATCGCCGCCCCCAGCACCAGGGCGGTGTATTTGTTGGAGTGGATCAACCCGCGCAGATGCGAGAAGCCGTAATGCCCGGGGGCGGTGGAGCCGCGCAGCGCCGCCGCGCGGATGAGCACCTGCAACAGCGCGGATTTGATGAGCGTGTGCAGCAGCATATGCAGCAACCCGCCAAACACCGCCGCCGCCCCGCCAATCCCAAACGCGAACGCCGCGATGCCCGAATGCTCGATGGAGGAGAAGCCGAAGAAGCGCCGCGCATCCCGCCGGCGCGAAAAGGAGAACGCCGCCAGAAACAGCGAGGCCAGACCCAGCGTGAGCAGAAACGGCCCCGGCGGCAGGGCCGTGCCGCCACCAGTGAAATTCGCCTCCAGCATATGGCGGAAGCGCAGGATGGCGATCAGCGCCACGTTGATCAGCGGGCCGGAGAGCGAGGTGGTGAGCGGGGCGGGGCCTTCGGCATAGGCGTCCGGCAGCCAGCCATGCAGCGGCACCAGCGCCGCCTTGGTGCCGTAGCCGAACAGGATCAGCACGAAGGCGAGCGTGAGCAGCGAGCCGTCCATCCCCGCCGCATGAGCGGAAAGGGCGGTGAAGCTCATGGCCGAAAAACCCGGCCCAAGTGCCGGCTGCGCCGCCAGATACACCAGCATAGTGCCGAACAGCGCCAGCCCGATGCCCACGCCGCCCAGAATGAAATATTTCCAAGCCGCTTCCAGGGCCGAGGGCGTGCGCGGCATGCTCACCCCCAGCGTGGCGGCGATGGTCGCCCCCTCCACGGCGGCCCAGAGCAGGCCGATATTATCGGCGTACAGCCCCAGCAGCGTGGAACCCAGCACCACCTGGCACATGGCGTGATACACCCGCCAGCGCCGCAGGCTCAGGCGCGGCTCGGCCTCACGCAGGTAGAAGAAGCTGGCAACGGCGGTGGTCAGCCCCGTGAAGCCGGTGACACCGCCAAAAATCAGCCCGAGATTATCCGCATGCACCAGCCCCGAACCCGGCGCCCAGAACACCGCGATGGTGAGGACAAAGACGATCCCGCTCAAAACCACATTGGCGATGGCCCCCTGGCGCGGCGAGCCGAGCAGCCCGAGAAAAGGGGCCGCCAGCAGCGGCAGGATAATGGCGGTAAGGATCATCGGCCGCGCCTCTCGATCTCTTCGAGCCCGGTGAGATCCAGCGTGTCGAAATGCTCGCGGATGCGGAACAGGAACACCCCCACCACCAGAAACGCCAGCAGCACCAGCAGCGCCACCGAGAATTCGGCCACAAAGGGCATTCCCGGCATGCCGATGGCCGCCAGCACCAGCCCGTTCTCGGTGGAGAGAAAGCCAATGATCTGCGCCAGCGCATTACGCCGCGTGGTCATCACCAGCAGCCCCAGCAGCACCACCGAGAGCGCGATGGCCAGATCCTCGCGCGTCAACGAAACCGCGCTCAGCGTGCTCGGCAGCACCACCAGCACCGCCACGCCGATCAGCCCCACGCCGATAATGGTGGAGAGCAGCACCGGCATGGCCGTCCCCACGGCGCGGATCATGTTGAATTTCGCCACGATCATCCGCAGCCCGATCGGCAGCGCAATGGCCTTGATAAGCAGCGTGATGAGGCCTGTGAGATAGAGATTGACCTCATGCTGGGCATAGCCCTGCCAGAAGGCGGCGGCGGAGAGAACAAAAGCCTGGATCTGGTAGATGGTGATCATCGCCGCCAGCCGCCGTTGCGAGAGCAGCGAGAAGCCGAACACCAGAATGATGCCGCCCATGAGATGCGCGAGGGAGAAGGTAAGGCTCATGCGCCGATCCTCGCCGCCACGAACAGAAAGATGGCCGCCAGCATGCCCAGCAGCATGGCCACGCCCAGGAATTCCGGCACCCGGAACACGCGCATCTTGGCGCTGGAGACCTCGAACAGCGGCAGCACCACCGCCATGGCGGCGATTTTCAGCAGCCACAGCACCAGCCCGCCGGGCCAGGTGAGAATATCGGTGGCGCGGGCCATGCCGAAGGGCAGGAAGATGCTGCCGATCAGGCTCATCCACAGCAGCAGGCGCAGCATGGCGGCGTAGGTCAGCAGCAGCAGGTTGCGGCCCGAATATTCCAGCAGCATCGCCTCATGCACCATGGAGAGTTCCAGATGGCCCGCAGGGTTGTCGGTGGGGATGCGCCCGGTCTCGGTCAGCGCCACGGCCAGCATGGCGGCGAGAGCAAAGCCAAGCGAGACGGAGATGCCGATATGCTGGGTGCTGAACGCAACCGCGATGCCGTCCACGCTCACGCCATGCGCCAGCAGCCCGAAGCCGAGCAGCACCACCAGCAACGCCCCCTCGGCGAACACGCCGAACAGCGCCTCGCGCCCCGCCCCCGCGCCGCCGAAGCCAAAACCCGTCTCCAGCCCGCCGAGCATGGTGGCGGCGCGGGCCAGGGCCAGCAGCCCCATGATGGTGATGAAATCCGAGAGCGGGGCGGTGAGCAGCCCTGTGCAGAACCCCGGCACCAGCATCGCGGCCACGGCGATGCTGAGCAGGCAGGCCAGCGGCCACGCGCTGAAGAGCTGGCTCGCGGTCTCCGGCACCAGAGTGGATTTGCGCAGCAGCTTATATAAGTCGCGGTAAGGCTGAATAACCGGCGGCCCGCGCCGCCCCAGCACCCAGGCCCGCAGGGTGGTCACCACGCCCATCACCAGCGGGGCGAGGGCGAAGGTCAGCCACACATGCAGCAGCGTGGCGATCAGGCGGAGAGCGAAATCCAGCATCAACTGCCCTCCCCCAGGCCGAGCGCCAGCAGGAAGGCCACCAGGGCCATGAAGATAAAGGCCAAACGCTGCCGGATGGTGGCGCGGCGGATGCGCTCGGCCAGCCTCACCCCGCGCAGATGCAGCCTGGTCAACGGCGTAAGCAGGAAGACCTCGGCCGGATCTCCTCCGCCCGGCGCCAGCAGCCCGCGCCCGATGGCCCGGGCGATCGGCTCGCCAAACCCGGTGGCGGAAGGCTGGGTCGTGGGGTCGCCAAAGGGTAGCCAGGGCGGCGGCTTGCCAAACCCGCCATTCCAGGCCGGAACCTCGCGCGAGCCGCGCACGCCGTAGCGGTACAGAATGAACGCCGCCCCCACCGCCACCAGTGCCGCCAACACCGCCAGCGGCAGCGGCGCATAGGCCAGAGGCGGCAGCACCGCTTGCGGCTCAAGCAGCCGGATCACCGGGCTCAGCGCATCCAGAATCAAGTTGGGCAGCAGCGCCACCGGCACACACAGCGCCGCCAACAGCGCCATGCCGATGAGCGGCCCGCGCTCGCCCTCTTCGGCGGCGGCGGCCTGCAAGCTGCGCGGCCGGCCCAAAAAGCCAATGCCGAACATCCGCACCGCCGCGCCAATGGCCAGAGCCGCCCCCAGCCCCAGCACAGCCAGCAGCGCGGTAAAGCCGATCCGCGCGACAATCCCCCCGGCCCCGGCCGCCCCAATCGCCGCGTGCCAGAGCAGAAATTCCGGCGCGAAACCCGGCCCCAGCGGCAGCGCCGCCATGCCCGCCGCCCCGGCCAGCATCAGCAACCCCAACCTCGGCATGGCCCGCACCAGCCCGCCCAGCCAGTTCAGCGATGTGGTGCCGACCGAATGCTTCACCTCACCCGCGCCGATGAACAGCAGCGGCTTATACAGCCCATGCGCCACCGCGCAGAGCAGCGCCGCCTGCAAGCCCAGCCCCGCCGTGGTTTCGTCGCCCATCGCCTTGGCCCGCAGCGCAATGCCCAGACCAACCGCGATCAGCCCGACATGCTCGACCGTGGAACAGGCCAGCACGGTTTTCAGCTCGGTCTCCAGCATGGCCCTGAGCGCGCCGATGAGCACCGACGCCGCCCCCGCCGCCACCAGCACCCCGCCCCACCAGGGCTGCGCCTGCTGGCCCAGCACGACGAAGCCGTAGCGGATGATGACATACAGCGCGACCTTGACCATGCCGCCGGACATCAGCGCCGAAACGCCCGCCGGCGGGGCCGGATGCGCCCTGGGCAGCCAGAAGTGCAACGGCGCCAGCCCGGCCTTAGCTCCCGCGCCCAGCACGATGAGCAGGAACATCACCGCCCCGCCATGCAGAAACACCGCCGGGATCAGGCAGGCCGCAGAGAAGATGGCCACCCCCACATAAAGCGTGGCGGGCTTCTGGTCCCCGCGCAGCACCAGCAGCCAAGAAGCGGCGCTCATCAGCTCGAAACCGAAGATCAGAGTGAACGCATCCGCCGCCGCCAGCGTCAGCCCCATGCCCAGCACAAAGGCCCAGAACGTGCCCGAGCGGTACATGCCCGCCGCCGCCGAAGCCACCGTCTGCGGCAGCAAAATGCCGAGAAACAGCAACGACAAGGCATCGAGATGCAGATGCATCCCCTGCCCCGGCAGGCCCAAGAACATGGCGATGGAATGGTTCACGCTGGCAGGCTAGCAAACCCGTTCCCGCGCCGGGAAGCATCGCGGCGATGATTTAACCCGCCAAAACAAAAGGGGCCCCCTCGCGGGAGCCCCTTTCGCCTCAAACCTTAACTTCTTGTTAAGGCTTACTTCAGCAGGTCGGCAACGGCGGCCTGCTCCTCGAGCAGCTCGTTCAGCGTGTGCTGAATGCGGCCCTTGGAGAACTCGTCCATCTCGATGCCCTGAACGCGGGTGTACTTGCCGTTCTCGCAGGTGCAGGGAACGCCGAACATCACGTCCTCGGGCACGCCGTAGGAACCGTCGGACGGAACGCCCATGGAAACCCACTTGCCGTTGGTGCCCAGCACCCAGTCGCGCACATGGTCGATGGCGGCATTGGCGGCGGAAGCGGCGGAGGACAGGCCGCGGGCCTCGATGATGGCCGCACCGCGCTTGCCGACGGCGGAGAGGTAGGTGTCCTTGTACCAGGCCTCGTCGTTCACGGCTTCCGGCATCGGCTTACCGGCAGCGGTGGCGTTGCGGTAATCGGCGTACATGGACGGGGAGTGGTTGCCCCACACGGCCATCTTCTCGATGTCCTTGACCGGGGTGCCGGTCTTCTCGGACAGCATGGACACGGCGCGGTTATGGTCCAGGCGCAGCATCGCGGTGAAGTTCTCCTTCGGCAGATCCGGGGCGGACTTCATGGCGATGTAGGCGTTGGTGTTGGCCGGGTTGCCGACCACCAGCACCTTCACGTCGCGCTTGGCGACATCGTTCAGCGCCTTGCCCTGGACCTTGAAGATCTCGGCATTGGCGGCGAGCAGGTCGGAGCGCTCCATGCCCGGGCCGCGGGGGCGCGAGCCGACCAGGATGGCGATGTCCACGTCCTTGAAGGCGACGCGCGGGTCATCGGAGGGGGTCACGCCGGCGAGCAGCGGGAAGGCGCAGTCATTCAGTTCCATGATCACGCCGTTCAGCGCTTTCTGCGCCTGCGGCAGGTCGAGCAGGCTGAGGATCACCGGCTGATCCTTGCCGAGCAAGTCGCCATTGGCGATACGGAACAGGATAGCATAACCAATCTGGCCAGCAGCGCCGGTAACGGCAACGCGCACGGGGGTTTTCATGTCTGTGACTCCATTAAATTGGGCGGTTTCCCCTTAAAACTTCACGGCAGCAGGTCAACCCCCGCCCGCGCCTAGCCGGTAATCAGCGAGATCGGGGCCGGGGCGTTGGTGACGGCAAAAGGCAGGCCTTCCAACGCATCACCGTCGCATTGCGCCCAAATCGGCCCATTGCCTGGGAATTCCACATGGCTGGCAGGCAGAATGCGCACGCCCGGGCAACGAGGCAGCACCCCCAGCGGCAGGGCCGCGCCGGAGAGCAAAGCGGGCAGCGTGCCAGGGCGCTCGAACAGCACGACCTGAAAGCCGGGGGCGCCGGGCTTGGCCTCGGGCGCCAGCAGATACGGCCCGCCATAAAGCCGCCCCTTGCTCACCACAACGCTGGCGGCCTCGTGCGGCTCGCCGTCCACCACCACGCGCAGCGAAGGGAAATTATACGCCACGCTCTCCCACATGCTCTGCCAGACATAAGCGCCCTTGCCGACAAGCCGCTTGAGCAGCGGCGGCAGGCCATGGACCACCGCACCATCGAACCCCAGCCCGGCCATCTGCACGAAAACGTGATCTTCCCTCGGCAGCTTGGCGATGCCGGGCCAAAGCGGGCGCGTGCGCCTGTAGGCCAGCATATTGGCCACCGCGCGCGGGCTGGTGGGCAGGCCGTATTCCTTGGCAAGCACATTGGCGGTGCCGAGCGGAATCACCCCCAGCGCCGTCCCGGTGCCGATCAGCCCGTTCGCCACCTCGGCGATGGTGCCATCCCCCCCCGCGGCCACCACCATGGAATAACCATCGCGCACGGCCTCACGCGCAAGCTCGGTGGCATGGCCAGCATGTTCGGTCTCCGCCACCTCCACCTTCACGCCATTGCTCATCAGCAGATCGAGCACGCGCCACAACAGCGCGACACGCCGCCTTCCAGCAAATGGATTAAAGATTATTAACATTCAGCAACACTCTGGCTCCGCGGCGTAATCTCCCCCCATGCACCAATAACGTTACGCCCTTATGACACAAGGATGGCGCGCAGATGACAATTGGCTGCCCCGCGAAGATTGCGAAACCTCCTGCAACCGTCATGGAATCTTCACTGTCATCCGCGCCCGGCGCCAGACTATGCGGGACCACAATGAACGCAATCGGGCCGCTTCGCGACATGGAAAAAACCGCTTACCGCAGCGTATTCATCTCGGATACGCATCTAGGCACACGCGGCTGCCGCGCCGAGTTCCTGGCGGACTTCCTCAAATCCCTCACCTGCGAGAATTTATTTCTGGTGGGCGACATCATCGATGGCTGGCGCCTCAAGCGCTCCTGGTTCTGGGACCGCCATCACGACAAGGTTCTCCGCCGCGTGCTGAAAATGGCCCGCAACGGCACCAATGTCGTGTACGTGCCTGGCAATCACGATGAAATGCTGCGCAAATATCTCGCACTCGGCATCGAGGTCTGCGGCGTAAAAATCCAGATGGAAGCCGAGCACCTGACCGCCGACGGCAAGCGCCTGCTCATCACCCATGGCGACGCGTTCGACAGCGTGGTGCGCCACGCCCGCGTGCTGGCCTTGCTGGGCGACTGGGCCTACACCCTGGCACTCGGGGTGAACCGCTATTTCAACATGGTGCGCATCCGGCTCGGCTATCCGTACTGGTCGCTTTCCGCCTGGCTGAAACTGCAGGTGAAGGAAGCGGTAAAGGCGATTGACCGCTTCGAAACCGCTTTGGCCGACGACGCCAAGGCCCGTGGGTTCGACGGCGTGGTCTGCGGCCATATCCACCATGCCGAAATGCGCATGGTGAACGGCGTGCTCTACCTGAACGACGGCGACTGGGTGGAAAGCTGCACAGCACTTGTCGAACATGACGACGGCAGGCTGGAACTTATCGACTGGGTGGCGCGCAACAATCTCTCCATGCTGGCCAAGCCCGCCGCCAAGATCAACCCGGCCCAATCCGCCGCTGTGCAAGCCGTGGCGGCGGAAATCGCCGCCGTGCAGCGCGAGATCGTCCCCACCCGTGTTGCATCAGCCGGAGCCTGACACGCTGCTGACCTCCAACGGGCCCATGCGCATCCTCATCGTTTCCGACGCCTGGACACCCCAGGTGAACGGCGTGGTCCGCACACTGCGCACCGTGGTGCAGGAGTTGCAGGACATGGGCAAGATGGTCGAGGTGATCGGGCCGGACCGCTTCTTCACCATCCCCATGCCGAGCTACCCGGAAATCCGCCTCGCCATTCTGCCCGGCAAGCGGCTGGAAAAAATCATCGACGAATTTCAGCCGGACGCGCTGCACATCGCCACCGAGGGCCCTCTCGGCATGGCCGCCCGCGCCTACGCCATCCGCCGCAAGGTGGCCTTCACCACCGCCTTCCACACGCGCTTCGCCGAGTATCTGAAGGCGCGCACGGGGCTGCCGGAGTTCATCTCCTACGCTTGGCTGCGGCGTTTCCACGGCGCGGGCGCGGCGGTCATGGTGGCCACACAATCGCTACGCGACGAACTGATGGCGCGCGGCTTTACGCATGTGCGCCCCTGGTCGCGGGGCGTGGATCTCGACGCCTTCAGCCCCGAGCCGAAAGAGCCGTGGGATTTGCCGCGCCCGATCTTCCTCTATGTGGGCCGCGTGGCGGTGGAGAAAAACCTGCGCGCCTTCCTCAAGCTGGACCTGCCCGGCTCCAAGCTGGTGGTGGGCGACGGCCCGCAGCGCCGCGAGCTGGAGGCGGAATTCCCCGAAGCGCATTTCGCCGGCGCGCGGCACGGAGCGGAACTGGCGAAAGCCTATGCCGGCGCGGATGTGTTCGTGTTCCCCTCCAAGACCGACACGTTCGGCCTGGTGGTGCTGGAGGCCCTGGCCTCGGGCCTGCCGGTGGCAGCTTACCCGGTCACGGGGCCAAAGGATATTCTGGCCGAGGCGCACACGCCCGTCGGCGCGCTGGACGAAGATTTGCGTATCGCCTGCCTGAAGGCTTTGGAAATCGACCGCACCGCCTGCCGCCCCTTCGCCGAGACCTATTCCTGGCGCGCCTGCGCCGAACGGTTTCTGGATAATCTCGTGCCGGTGGTAGAAAACGTTTAAAAAGCCTGGAAAAATGCAGCCTTTTTGAAAAAAGGCTGCACCCAAAAATTTCTGTTACGCTTTCAGCGTCAGCGCGTCCTCAATACCGAATTCGCCCGGCAGACTGCCCTTGGGGAAAAGCCGGTTGAAGTGCCCCATCTTGCGGCCGGGCCGGGCTTCCGTCTTGCCGTAATGGTGCGGGATCAGCCCCGGCGTGGCCAGGATTTGCGGCCACAGCGCCATATCCTCCGGCCCGATCAGGTTCTTCATCACCGCGTCCGAGTGCCGGATGGCGGGCGGCAGCGGCAGCCCGGCCACGGCGCGGATATGCATTTCGAACTGCCCGCACGGGCAGGCATCCATGGTCCAGTGCCCGGAATTATGCGGGCGGGGCGCGATCTCGTTCACCAACAGCTTGCCGTCGGCGGTCACGAACATCTCCACGCCCATGATGCCGACCAGCCCCAGCTCCTCGGCCACGCGCCGTGCGATATCCTGCGCCTCGGCCAGCAGATCCCGCGGCAGCGGTGCCGGGGCCAGCGTCAGGTCCAGAATATGGTGCTTGTGGCGGTTCTCCACGGCATCGAACGTGACGACCGCGCCATCCACCCCACGCGCCACCATCACCGAGACTTCCGCCGCGAAATTGACGAACCCCTCCAGCACCAGCGGCTTGGGCGAAAGCCGGGCGAAAGCCGGAGCCACATCCTCCGCTGCGCGCAGCAGGGCCTGGCCCTTGCCGTCATACCCCAGCCGCGTGGTCTTCAGCACGCTCGGCAGGCCCAGCCTGGCCACCGCCGCGTCCAACTCCGCCTCGCTCTCCACCTTCGCCCAGGGCGCGGTGGCGATGCCGGCATCGTTGAGGAATTGCTTTTCCAGCAGCCGGTCCTGCGAGATCGCCAAAATCCGCGCGCCAGGGCGCACGGGCTTCAGGCTTTCCAGCAGGGAGAGCGCATTGGCGGGCAGGTTCTCGAACTCGAAGGCGATGACATCCACCGCCTCGGCGAAGCGGCGCAGCGCCTCGAGGTCGGCATAGTCCCCCACCGTGTTCACGGCGCTCACCTGCGCCGCAGGGCCGTCCACCTCCGGCGAGAACACATGCACGCGGTAGCCCAAGCGCGCCGCCGCCATGGCGGACATGCGCCCCAACTGCCCGCCGCCGATCATGCCGATCACCGCCCCAGGAGCCAGGGCGCTCATTCCACGGTCTCCGGCACGCTATCAGTCTGCGCGGCGCGGAAGGCGGCAAGACGAGCGCGCAACGCGTCGTCGGACAGTGCAAGAATGGAGGCGGCGAGAATACCCGCGTTGATCGCCCCCGGCTTGCCGATGGCCAGCGTGCCCACGGGGATGCCGCCGGGCATCTGCACGATGGAGAGCAGCGCATCCTCGCCCTGCAGCACGGTGGCGGCCACCGGCACGCCCAGCACGGGCAGATTGGTCATGGACGCCGCCATGCCCGGCAGATGCGCCGCGCCGCCCGCCCCGGCGATGATGATCTTCAGCCCCTGCGCCTCGGCGCCGGTCGCGTAGTCGTAGAGCCGCTTGGGCGTGCGG
>DAIDJU010000126.1 GCA_027451225.1 Acidocella sp.
CTGGCCGGCAAAACGCTGGCGCTCATCTTCGAAAAGCCATCCACCCGCACCCGGGTGTCGTTCGAGGTCGGGATGCGCCAGCTGGGCGGCGATGTCATCATGCTGTCCGGCAAGGACACCCAGCTTGGGCGCGGGGAAACCATCGCCGATACCGCCAAGGTGCTGTCGCGCTATGTCGATGCGATCATGCTGCGCACCGATTCCGCCGCCAAGCTGCATGAACTGGCGGACAATGCCACCGTCCCGGTGATCAACGGCCTGACCGAGGCGTCGCATCCCTGTCAGCTCATGGCCGATATCATGACGTTCGAGGAGCATCGCGGCCCGATCGCCGGACAGGTCATTGCGTGGTGCGGCGATGGCAACAATGTTGCCAGCAGCTGGATCGAGGCGGCGGCGCTGTTCGGCTTCACGCTGCGGCTGGCGACGCCGGATGCGCTGCGTCCGTCGGCCGAGGTGGTGGCGTGGGCGCGGGCGCGGGGCGGCAGGATCGAGGTGATGGATGATCCGGCGGCCGCGGTGGCCGGGGCGCGCTGCGTGGTGACCGATACGTGGGTGTCGATGTCGGATGATCCGAACGCCAACCGGCACAATCTGCTGGAGCCGTACCGGGTGACCCGGGGGCTGATGGCGAAGGCGGCGGCGGATGCGATCTTCATGCACTGCCTGCCGGCGCATCGCGGCGAGGAGATGGAAGCCGAGGTGATCGACGGTCCGCAATCGGTGGTGTTCGACGAGGCGGAGAACCGGCTGCACGCGCAGAAGGCCATTCTGGCCTGGGCTCTGGGGTAAATTTGCAAGCGGGGCATGGCTGCCTATCTTCTGGCTGAAGGAGACGTGCCATGCCCAAGCTGCTCGACAAAACCGAACTGAAAACCCTGCCCGGCAAATGGGTGCTGGCGGAAGATGGCAAGTCCATCCGCCAGGGCTTCAAGTTCAAGGATTTTACCGAAGCCTTCGCGTTCATGACGCGCGTCGCCTTGCTGGCGGAAAAGGCGGATCATCACCCGGATTGGTCGAACGTGTATAACCGGGTGGAGATCAGCCTGAGCACGCATGAGGCGGGCGGGGTGACAGAGCGGGACATCGCGCTGGCCGAGGCGATCGGGAAGTTTTAAACGGTTGGCAGGCTGTGCCGCGCGCTTGCACCAGTGGCACGCGCTGCACAGACCAAAAACTTCTGTTAGTTTTTAGGCTCCACAGCCACCCAGCGCGGGCCGGGGTTGGTGCCGTCCGCCGTGTTACCGCTGATGAGAAAGATGGGCGTCTGCCCGGCCAGCGCCTTCAGCTTGGCCTGCAAATCATCCGCCGAGGCCACGGTCTGCCCGTTCACCTGCTCGATGACATCGCCCGGCACGATCCCCGCCTTGCCCGCCGCCCCCTTGGCGGCCAGCACGCTCACGCCGTTATCCGCCGGTTTGGCGGCAACACTTAACCCCAGCCCTTGCAGCACCACGGGGCCGGGCGTGGGCGGGGTTACGGTGTCGTCCATCGCCGCGGGCGGCACGGCGATGGTGATCTTCATCTGCCGCGCCGAACCGTCGCGCCAGTATTTCACGTTCACGCTGTGCCCAGCCGGGATTTCGGCGGTGCGGATCTGCAATTCGCGCGGGTTGGCCACGTCCACCCCGCCAAGGGCGGTCACCACATCGCCGGCCTGCAACGCGCCGTCCGACGGCCCGCCCGGCGAGACCGCGCCGATGAGCGCGCCGCTGGTGCCGGGCAAATGCAGCGCCGTCTGCACCTGGGGTGTCACGTCCTCGGTGGCGAGGCCGAGCCAGCCGCGCGTCATGGAGCCCTCATGCGCCAGCTCCTCGGCCACCGGGGCGGCCATGGCGGCGGGAATGGCGAAGCCCACGCCGTCCGACGCGCCGCTGGGGGCGTAGATGGCGGAATCAACGCCGATCACCTGCCCCTGCATATTGAACAGCGGTCCGCCGGAATTGCCTTTGTTGATGGCGGCGTCGGTCTGGATGAAATCGTCGAAATCCGTGTCACCGATCTCGCGGTGCAGGGCGCTGACGATGCCCGCCGAGGTGGAGCCGGGCAAACCGAACGGGTTGCCCACGGCCATCACCCAGTCGCCCACATGCACGGCCGCGGAATCGCCGAACTTCACGTAGGGCAGCTTGTGCCCGGCATCGATCTTCAGCACCGCGAGATCGGCCGCTTTATCCCGCCCGGCGATGCTGGCGGTGTAAACCGTGCCGTCCGGGAAGGTGACGATGACGGCATTGGCGTTGTTCACCACATGGGCGTTGGTGAGGATGTAACCGTCCGGGTCGAAAACAAAGCCGGAGCCGAGGGATTCGATGGTCTTGGGCGGGGGCACCACGGTGCCGGCCGTGTTGTCCGGCGTATCGGCGGTGGCGTGCAGGGAACTGTCGGCCCCGCTATTGTCGCCGTTATCGCCATTATCGGAGGGGGTGTCGCCGTCATCCTGGCTGTTATCGCTCCCCGCCGGGGCCATGGCCGCGATGCTGACCACCGCCGGCAGCACCTTGGCCGCCAAGGGTTGCAGCGAGGGCGGCATGTCGGCGGCGCGGGCGGCGCTGCCGGCCAGCAGGAACAGGGCGCAGAGCGGGCGGACCGGAAAACTCATATGGGAAGTTTGCGGGCGAGGGACGATCTTCGCAAGAGGGGGCTGTCGGGATATGTCTTGGTACATGACTGAGGATGATATTCGCGCCGCGCTGGCGCCGTTCAACATCGCCAACCGGCTGGAGGGCGTGCATGTGCAAGGCGGAATGGTGCAGGTGAGCCTGACAGCCAGCCGCGAGGAGGCCGCCCGGCTGGAGCCGCTCTGCCGCGAGGCCGAGGCCGCCCTGCGCGCCATGCCGGGAGTGAAAAACGCCACCGTGGTGCTCACGGCCCATGCCGCCCCCCCCGCCCCGCCCGCCGCCGAAGCGCTGCTGCCGGGGGTGAAGCATGTGATCGCCGTGGCCTCGGGCAAGGGCGGCGTGGGCAAATCCACCGTGGCGGTGAACCTTGCCGTGGCGCTGGCGCAGAGCGGGCTGAAAACCGGGCTGCTGGATGCGGATATCTATGGCCCGTCTTTGCCCAAGATGCTGGGCATCACCACCAAGCCCGAAGTGCGCGAGGGCAAAATGATCCCGCTGGAGGCCTGGGGGCTGAAGGTGATGTCCATCGGCTTCCTGGTGCCGGAGGAGAAGGCGCTGATCTGGCGCGGGCCGATGGTGATGGGCGCGCTGAACCAGATGCTGGGCCAAGCCGATTGGGGCGAGTTAGACGTGCTGGTGGTGGACATGCCCCCCGGCACGGGCGACGCACAGCTGACCCTGGCGCAAAAAGCCAAGCCGCACGGGGCGGTCATCGTCTCCACCCCGCAGGACATTGCGCTGCTGGACGCGCGGCGCGGTGTGCAGATGTTCAACCAGGTGGGCGTGCCCGTGCTCGGCATCGTGGAGAACATGTCCTATTTCTGCTGCCCCAATTGCGGGCACCGGTCGGAGATCTTCGGCCATGGCGGGGCACGGGCGGAGGCTGAGCGCATCGGCGTGCCATTCCTGGGCGAAATCCCGCTGCAACTGGCCATACGCGAGGCTGGGGACAATGGCGCGCCCGTGGTGGCCGCACAGCCCGAGAGCGACGTAGCGGCGGCCTTCCGCAACGTGGCGGCTGAAGTGGCGCGGGCGCTGGCAGGCTGATGGCGGAGATCGGGTTCTACCACCTCACCCGCTCTGATGTGTTCGCGGCTCTGCCCGCGCTGCTGGGGCGCACCTTGCAGGCGGGCGAAAAGGCGCTGGTGGTATGCCCCGATGAAGCCCTGCTGAAGGCGCTGGATGACCGGCTCTGGACCTGCCACAGCCCCGAATGGCTGCCCCACGGCACAGGCAAGACGCCGCATCCCGAATGGCAGCCCGTGTTCCTCACCACCCAGGCCGGGGAGAACCCGGCCCAGGCGGCATTTCTGTTCCGCATCAACGGCGCAGGAAGCGAGGCCGAGGGGTTCAAGCGCGTGTTCGATCTGTTCGACGGCAATGACGAAGAGGCCGTGATGGCCGCGCGGGAGCGCTGGCGCGCCGCCAAGGCGGAAGGCCATACCCTGGCCTACTGGAAGCAGGAGGAGACAGGCTGGGTGAAGGCGGGGTAGGATCGGGCCGCCACCAGAGGAGGCCCATCATGCCGAATGTCATCCGGGAAATCGTCGCGGCGTTCGATACGCCTGAAGCCTTGGACAACGCCGTGTTCGCCCTGGAAAGCCAGGGCTTCGACCGCGCGGCGTTTTCCGTGCTGGCCACGGAGGAAACCGTGAACAACGTGCTCGGGCATCGCTACGCGCAGGTGAAGGAGGTGGAGGACGATCCGCAGGTACCGCGCGAGACGTTCTTCTCCCGCATGTCCCGGCTGGAGGCCGAGGCGTTTCCCGTGCCGATGCTGGCCTCGCTGGGCTGGCTGACCGTGGCCGGGATCGGCGGGCCGATTACGGCGGTGATCGCCGCCGGGGCGGGCGGGCTGATCGGCGCCGTGCTGAGCGAGCTCATCCACCACCACCATGCCGAGCGGGTGCAGGAACAACTGGCCCGTGGCGGGATGGTGCTTTGGGTGAGCGTGCGCGCCCCCGAAGCCGAGGCAAAGGCCCTGCGCGTTTTGCAAGAACAAGGCGCGCATGACCTGCACGCCCATGACATCCCCGTGCAGGCCTAAGAGCCTGTTTGCAAAGCCTGCTCCAGTGGCCGTCACGGGACGATTTACCAGAGCGACTTTTCAAGCAATCTCTAAGCCTCGGGCGGGGCGGCGCATGTCCTTGCCCGCCACGCGCGAAAGCACGGAGAGCGGCGCGCGTGCAGGCGCCAGCATGCATTCGGGCTCGATCATGACTCCGGCTTGACCTCGGTCAAGGTGCGGCGCTCCCCCTCGGAATATTGTGTAATGTTAAAAGGGGGACGCCATGGAACTAAAAGAAGCAATTTATGGCCGCCGTTCTACAAGAGGCTATACATCGGAACCCGTGCCGGGGCCGGTGATCGAGGCGCTGATCGCCGCCGCCATCCAGGCACCGAGCGCGGTGAATGAGCAGCCCTGGCATTTTACCATCATCCGCAGCCAGGAATTACTGGACCACATCTCCACCGCCGCCAAGGCGCATATGCTGCGGGTGATGGAGAGCAGCGCCTTTCCGCATCATCTGCACGGGCGGTTGCAGGATCCTGAGTTTCATATTTTCCACCATGCGCCCGCGCTGATCGTGATTTCCACGCGCGAGGGCGACTGGCATGTGGAGAACGCCACCCTGGCCGCGCAGAACCTGATGCTGGCGGCGCACGGCGCGGGGTTGGGGTCGTGCTGGATCGGCTTTGCCCAACGCTGGCTGGAAACCAGCGAAGGCAGGCTGGCGCTGGGCCTGCCGGAGCATTACCAGCCCGTGGCGCCGCTCACCATCGGCCGGGCGAAACATCCGGTGCCGCCCGTACCGCGCGAAGCACCCTGGCTGCACTGGCTGGATTAAACCAGCCGCTCCTGCAACAGCGCGCCAAAGCCCATGCGGTGATGCCTGGTGGGGCCATGGGCGATGATCGCCTCGCGGTGCACCTTGGCGGCGTAACCGGCATTCTTCTCCCAGGCATAGGCCGGGTAGCGCGCGGCGAGTTTCTGCATCAGCAGATCGCGCGTCTGTTTGGCGAGGATCGAGGCCGCGGCGATGGAAAGGGAAAGCGCGTCGCCCCCCACCAGCGTGGTGCAGGGCAGGCCGCAGGCGGGAGCGCGGTTACCGTCCACCAGCACATGGGTGGGGGCTACCGGCAGGCGGGCGATGGCGCGGTTCATCGCCAGCATCGAGGCGTGCAGGATGTTGAGATCGTAAATCTCGCGCACCGAGGCAGCGCCCAGCGCCATTACCGCACCGCTTTCGCGCAAGGCGGCCAGCGCCCTCGCCCGCTTGGCGGCGGAGAGTTTCTTGGAATCGTCGATGAGTTTGGCGATGTCCTCCGGCAGATCGGCGGGCAGGATCGCGGCGGCCGCCACCACCGGCCCGGCGAGCGGGCCGCGCCCGACTTCGTCCACCCCGGCGACCACGCCGCCGATGCGCAGCTCGTGCGAAAGATCAGGCATTGCGGAAGCTCGCGAAAAACGCCTTGAGCAGCGCCGAACAATCGGAATCGCGCACGCCGCCGATCACCTCGGGTTTATGGTGCGTGGTGGCGTGGGAGAATACGCGCGGGCCATGCTCCACCGCGCCGGTCTTGGGATCGTAAGCGCCGAACACCACCTTCCTCACCCGGAAGGCGGCGATGGCTCCGGCGCACATGGCGCAGGGTTCCAGCGTCACGGTCAGGGTGCAGTCGGAAAGATATTTGCCGCCGCGCAGCCGCCGGGCCTCGGCCAGCACCAGCATCTCGGCATGGGCGGCGGGGTCCGCCTCGGCCTCGGTACGGTTGCCGGCCACGGCCAGCACATTGCCGGTAGCGTCGGTCAGCACCGCGCCCACAGGCACCTCGCCGGATTCGGCGGCGGTGCTGGCGGCGGCAAGGGCTATGTCCATCGGGGTTTTCACCTGCGGACATTTGCCTTCGGCGGGGGCGCGGGTCTAGGTGCTGCTTATGAAAAAACGCCCACTGATTGGTCTGACCCTGGATGCCGAGCCGGCTGGCGGCTGGTCCAAATACCCCTGGTACGCGCTGCGGCAGAATTATACCGAGGCGGTGAACAGCCTCGGCGGCCTAGCCGTGGCGCTGCCGCATGATGCCGCCCTGGCCGAAGAGTATCTGGACCGGCTGGACGGGCTGATCGTGACCGGCGGGGCGTTCGACGTGGACCCGGCCCTGTACGGCGAGACGGAGCGGCACCAGACGGTGGAACTGAAGGCCGACCGCACCACGGCGGAGCTTGCTCTGCTACAGGGCGCGCTGCGGCGCAACATGCCAGTGCTGGGCATTTGCGGCGGGCAGCAGCTTATGGCCGTGGCGCTGGGCGGCACGCTGCACCAGCATATCCCCGATGCCATACCGGACGCGCTGGAGCACGAGCAGAAGACCAGCCATTACGAGCCCGGGCACGAGGTGAAGATCCTGGCCGGGACGAAGCTGTACGACATCGTTGGCCCGGTGATGAAGGCCAACACCTCGCACCATCAGGCGGTGCGCGCCCCCGGGCGCAGCGTGGTGAACGCGCTGGCGCCGGATGGAGTGATCGAGGGCATCGAGGACCCGACGCGCAAATTCTGCATCGGGGTGCAGTGGCATCCCGAATATTTTGTCGATGCGGGCGACAAGGCGCTGTATCAAGCCTTTTTGGGAGCCTGCCATGACTGAGACCGCTGAAACCGAAGCCCGTGGCGAGCGCATCGCCAAATTCCTCTCCCGCGCCGGTGTGGCGTCCCGGCGCGATGCCGAGGCGATGATCGTGGCAGGGCGCGTGCGGATGAACAACGAGACCGTGACCCAGCCCGCCACCTTCGTGAAACCGGGTGACATGGTGCTGGTGGATGGCAAGCCCATCTCCGAGCCTGAGCGCACCAAGCTGTGGCGCTACCACAAGCCCGATGGGCTGGTGACCACGCATAAGGACCCGGAAGGCCGCCCGACCGTGTTCGAGCATCTGCCCCCCGGCCTGCCGCGCGTGATCTCGGTGGGGCGGCTCGACCTCACCTCCGAGGGCCTGCTGCTGCTGACCAACGATGGCGCGCTGGCCCGCCAGCTGGAACTGCCCGCCACCGGCTGGCTGCGCCGCTACCGCGTGCGCGTGCATGGCGGCGTGGCGCCCGACAAGCTGAAGCGCCTGGCCGACGGCATGGTGGTGGAAGGCGTGAAATACGGGCCCATCGAGGCGCATATCGACAGCGTGCAGCGCTCCAACACCTGGCTCTCGATGTCTCTGCGCGAAGGCAAGAACCGCGAAATCCGCCGCGTGATGCAGGCGCTGGAACTGCCGGTGACACGGCTGATCCGCGTGGCTTACGGGCCGTTCCAACTCGGTACCCTGCCGCGCGGGGCGGCCGAGGAAGTCAACGGCAAGGTGCTGCGCGAACAGGTGCCGGGCCTGGCCAAGTGAGCGAACCGCGCATCATCGCCGGCGCGTTCAAGGGCCGCAAGCTCGCCGCCCCTTTGGGGCTGGAGACGCGCCCGACCAATGCCCGCGCCCGGCAGGCGGTGTTCGACATTCTGGCCCACGCCCCCTGGTGCGAACTGCGCGGGGCGAAGGTGCTGGATGTGTTCGCCGGCACCGGGGCTTATGGGCTGGAAGCGCTCTCGCGCGGGGCGGCGGAGGCGGTGTTCTTCGAGCAATCCCCGGCGGCTTTGGCGGCGCTGAAGGCGAATATCGCTTCCTGCAAGGTGCAAAGCTCGGCGCAGGTGGTGGCGGGCGATGTGCGCGCCGCCCCACAGGGCGCGCCGCATGACCTCGTGTTTCTCGACCCGCCTTACGGCAAGGATCTGGTGCCCCAGGCGTTGGCGGCGTTGCAGGCGCGCGGATGGATCGCGCCGAACGCGGTCATCGTGGCCGAGTTGGGGCCGGATGACGCGCTGGACACGCCCGGCCTGCTGGCCGAGCGCGCCCATGGCAAGGCGAGGGTGAAAATCTGGCGGGTTACGCCTTAACCGCCAGCGCGGCCTCCGCGATGCGCAGGAAGTTGCCGAAGACCTTGTTCGCGGCGTCGTTCAGCGCGGTGAAATTATCCTCCACCTCGGCCTGGATCAGCGGCAGGGCCCCCGGCCCGCGCACGCGCTCCAGCGCCGCCTCGTACTCGGGCAGCGCGCCCCATTCGGCGGCGGTGGTGTGGGTCAGCTCCATGTGGAATTGCAGCCCGTAAGCGGACTCGCCCAGGCGGAAGGCCTGGATGCCGCAGGCATCGGAGCTGGCCAGCAGGGTGGCGCCTTCAGGCAGGCGCTTCACCTCCGCCCCGTGCCACTGGAAGCAGGTGCAGAGCGGCGGCACGCCGGTGAAGATCGGGTCCGGCCTGACGGGCACCTGCGAGATGCCGACCTCGGGCGAGCCATCCATGAGCGCCACATGCCCGCCGCAGGCCTGGGCCAGAAGCTGGTGGCCAAGGCAGAGGCCCAGATAAGGCCGCCCGGCTTTCACCCAGTCGCGGATCGCGGTCATCTCGTCCAGCAGCCAGGGGTGCTTGTCGGTTTCCCACACATCCATCGGGCCGCCCATCACCAGCAGGATGTCGTAGTCCTCAAGCGGCGGGATGATCCCGCCCTCGTCCAGCTCCACGGCGTGCATCGTATGGCCTTCGCGGGCCATCACGTCGCGGAAACTGCCCGGATGTTCAGAGGCCACATGCTGAAACACGAGAATTTTCATAGATATACACTCCCCAGCGTTTGCATCTTTATCGCAGGGAACAAAATTTTCGTAAACTGCGCGTTGAGCGGCGGTTAAGTTTTTCCGGCTCTAATCAACCCTGAATTTACCTCTCGGGGCATGACAATGGGCTACCTGCATATCGACGGTTCAGCCGCCCCAACCCTGGCGGCCCTGGCGCTGGCGGCAGTGGTGTTTATGGCCATGCGGCTGGACGGCGCCGCCCTGCGCAAGCGGCTGAACGCCGAGAACGAGGCGCGGCGGCTATGGAACCGAG
Source organism: Acidocella sp. (assembly GCA_027451225.1). Lineage (GTDB taxonomy): Bacteria > Pseudomonadota > Alphaproteobacteria > Acetobacterales > Acetobacteraceae > Acidocella. The sequence goes on from DAIDJU010000126.1 coordinate 9,545, forward strand.
GCCTCGCCGATGCCAGTTTCGATGGCCTGCTGGTGCACCGGCAAGGCGTGATCCTGATGATGAACCGCGCTTTGGTGCGGATGCTGGGCGTGCGCGAGCGCGAATGGGTGGGCCAGAGCTTCGCCACGCTGGCGGCGGACGATCATGTCGCCCCCCTGCGCGCGGAGCTGGAAGCGCCCCAGACCACCCCGGCGGCATTCACCCTGCTGCGTGCGGACAAAACCGCCATAACCGTGGAGATCAGCAGCCAGGCGGTGGAGTTCGAGGGGCTGCCCGCCACCGCCACGGCGATCCGCGACATCACCCAGCGCCGCGCCGATGCCGAAAAAATCATCCGGCTGACGCATTACGACGCGCTGACCGGCCTGCCCAACCGGGACCTGTTCGCCCAGGCGCTGCATGCGGCCGTGGCGGCGGTGACGCGCGGCGAGGCGGGGGTGACGCTGCTCGTCATGGATATCGACAGCTTCAGGACCCAGAACCAGCTTCTCGGCCGCGTGGGGGGCGATCTGCTGCTGCAAATGCTGGCGATGCGCATGCTCTCGCTGCTGGAGCGGGAGGATGTTCTGGCCCGGATGGGGAGTGACAAATTCGCGCTGCTGCTGGCCGCGAGCGGACCGCCCAACCGGGGGGTGAGCCTGGGCGGGCAAATTCTGGCGGCCTGCGGGGAGCCGTTCATCGTGGAAGGACGGATGACGCGGCTCACCCTCTCCGCCGGGCTGGCCATGTACCCGGAGCATGCGGCGGAGGCGGACACGTTGCTGCGCGTGGCCGAGCTGGCCCTGGGCAAAGCCAAGGAGGGCGGCGGCGGGCTGCATGTGTACCGGCACGAGGATCAGTCGGCCCAGCACCAGCCGCGAATCTCGCCCCCCGCCCCCGAGACGCTGCCCGGCGAGCCCCGCGTGCTGTACCAGCCGGTGTTCAACCTTGCCGATCTCTCCCTCGCCGGATTCGAGGCCCTGCCCCGCTGGCAGCACCCTGCGCGCGGGTTGCTGGGGCCGGATGAATTCATGCCGCTCGCCGAAGCGGCGGGCGTGGCGCAGGAACTGTGCGGCCAGATGGTCGAGCGCGCCTGCGCCGAAGCCTTGGCCGCCGGCGCGCAGCACCTTTCGTTCAACCTGCCGGAGCTGAGCCCGAGCCTGCCCGCGCGCATCACCGCGCTTCTGCGCAAAACGGGGCTGCGGCCGGAGGCCTTTGAGATCGAGGTGCGGGAGACGCAATTCGCCAACCGGCCGGAGCTGGTGCAGTTGCTGCGGGAGTTGCGGAGCATCGGGCTGGGCATCGCGCTGGACGATTTCGGCACAGGGGCGGCCACGCTCAACGCGCTGCGGAACCTGCCCCTGACACGGCTGAAGATCGACCGCCGCTACACCGCCAAGCTGGGTATCGACCGCAATGCCGACGCCATGCTCGCCGCCACGCTGAATTTGGCGGCGACGCTGCGGCTGGAGGTGACGGCGCTGGGAGTAGAGACCGAGGCGCAACTCGCCTTGCTGCGCGAGGCGGGGTGCCACGCGGCGCAGGGGCGGCTGCTGGGTGAGCCGGCCTCGCGCCCCGTGGTACGGGCCGCCACCCAGCGCGAGGCCGCCGCGGGCTGAGACTCGGGCGGATATGCTATAAGGAGCGGATGCCGCCGCTGATCCGCCGCCTCTCCGAAACCACCGTCAACCGCATCGCCGCTGGCGAGGTGATCGAGCGCCCCGCCGCCGCCGTGAAGGAGCTGGTGGAGAACGCGCTGGATGCCGGGGCGAAGCGGATCGAGGTGATCCTGGCCGGGGGGGGCATCGAGCGGATCGAGATCATCGACGATGGCTGCGGCATCCCCGCCGAACAACTGCCTTTGGCCATTGAGCGGCACGCCACCTCCAAGCTGGCCGACGAGGCGCTGGTGCGCATCACCACGCTGGGCTTCAGGGGCGAGGCGCTGCCCTCCATCGGGGCCGCGGCCAAGCTCACGCTGATCAGCCGCCCGGCGGGGCAGGATTCGGCGTACCGGATCAATGTCTCCGGCGGCGCGGTGAGCGAGGTTGCGCCATCTCCCGGCGTGGTGGGCACAAGGGCCATTGTCGAGGATCTGTTCTACGCCACCCCGGCGCGGCGCAAATTCCTGCGCTCGCCCAGGGCCGAGGCCGAGGCCGCCGAGCGCACCGTGTGGCGGCTGGCCCTGGCGGCCCCCGAGGTCGCGTTCCGGCTGGTTTCCGATGAGCGCGTACTGTTCGATTTGCCCGCCCAGAGCGAGGCCGCGCGCGTGGCGGCGTTGTTCGGGCGTGAGACCGCCGCCAACCTGCTACCGCTGGAGGCCGGGCGCGAGGATGTGCTGATCACCGGGCTGATCGGCCCGGCCAGCCTCTCCCGCGCCACGATGAATTTGCAGAGCTTCGTGGTGAATGGCCGCCCGGTGCAGGACCCGATGCTGCGGCTCTCACTACGCCTTGCATACCGGGACGTGATGCAGGCCGGACGCCACGCCGTGGCCGCGCTACGCCTGACTGTGCCCGAGGAGGCGCTGGACGTGAACGTGCATCCGGCCAAGACGGAGCTGCGCTTCGCCGACGCCAACGGCATCCGCAGCCTGGTCATCGGGGCGATTGGGCGCACGCTGGAGCGGCCGGTCTCGCTGGCACAGGCCCCGGTGGCGGCACCCAGCCGCCCAACCGCGCCGCGTTTGCCGCTGAGCTTCGCCCCGCCGCCTACGCCTGTTGCACGGGGCTTTGCCGAAGCCGAGCTGGCTTTGGCCGCTCCACCCGCCGCCCGGCAGTTCGCCGCGCCCCCTGCCCCGCCGCCCGCCGAACACCCGCTGGGCGCACCGCTGGCACAGGTGCTGGACACCTACATCCTCGCCGCGGCCCCCGATGGCTCGCTGGTGATTGTGGACCAGCATGCCGCGCATGAGCGACTCACCGAGGAACGGCTGCGCGCGGAATTCACCGCCGGGCGCGTGGCCAGCCAGCCGCTGCTGGTGCCGGTGGTGGTGGATTT
>DAIDJU010000127.1 GCA_027451225.1 Acidocella sp.
GAATTCCGCCCCGGCAGCTCCGCCACGGTGGTGATGTGCGCCAAGGGCTACCCCGGCGCTTACGCCACGGGCTCCGAGATTTACGGGCTGGAGGAAGCGGGCGCGTTCCCCGGCGCGCATATCTTCCAGGCGGGCACCATGGCCAATCAGGGCGGCATCCTGGCCAATGGCGGGCGCGTGCTGGCGGTGAACGCGGTGGGCGCCGATCTGCGCGAGGCGATCTCCCGCGCCTATGCGGCGGTGGACGCCATCGATTGGGAAGACGGCTTCTGCCGCCGCGATATCGGCAAGCGGGCGCTGTAAACTAACAGATTTTTTTGGGCTGCTCAGCACGCGCCCCTGGTTCAGGCGTGCTGAGCGGTATTTTCAAAAAGGGCTTTGTTTCCGCAGCTTCACGCCGCCTCTTCATCCGCGTTCGGGTCTCCCGGCGCGGTGGCCCAGGCCAGCTCCACCAGCGTCACGATTCGCCGCCCCGCGCCATCGGTCTGGCACACTATCAGCCCCTGTTCCTCCATATAGGTCAGCAGCCGCCGCGCCCGGCCCAGCGAGCGCGTGCCATAGGCGCGGGCGATCGCCGGGTCGCTGGGGCAGGGCTGCCCGTCCTTCGCGGCGCGGGCGATCATCATGTAAATCCCCTGCACATCCTCGGGCAGTATCGCACCGCGCGCGGCCACGTCCTGCCACACCTCGTCCTCGGCCATCTCGGCGGAAATCCCCGCCCGGGCGCGGGTGAGCATGCGCTTGAACGCCGCCAGATCCGGCGCGCCGGAACCCAACCCCTCGATCCGGCAGCGGACCAGGAAGTCCTGATACAGCACCCCGATGGCCCGGAATCCCGCCTCCGGGTCGGCCAATATCGCGGTCAAAATCTTGTCCAGCCGCGCGCGCCGGGTGGCCAGCTCCTCCGGCGTGGGCTGTGCCTCGGGCGTTTCCTCCGGGGCGTCGGCCAAAGCGGGCTTGGCGGCCATGAGCTGGCTCAGCAAATCGGGCGCTGGCGGCGGGGGCGGACGGCGCGTCATGCGCGGGGCCTCGGGCGGCGGGGCGGCCAGGATGATGGCGTGCGCATCCTCTGGCGCGGTGCCGGGCAGGGGCATCAGTTTGGGCGTGGAATTGCGCGGCTGCGTCTCCGTCGCCCCGATGCGCAACCCCAGCGGACGGCGTGACACCGCCGGGCCAAGCGCCATGAAATGCCCGCGCTCCAAATCGCGGAACGCCTCCGCCTGCCGCCGCTCCATGCCCAGAAGATCGGCGGCGCGGGCCATGTCGATATCCAGGAAGGTACGCCCCATCAGGAAGTTGGAAGCCTCGGCGGCCACGTTCTTGGCGAGCTTGGCCAGACGCTGCGTGGCGATCACCCCGGCCAGCCCGCGCTTGCGCCCGCGGCACATTAAATTCGTCATCGCGCCCAGCGAGAGCTTGCGCGCATCGTCCGAAACCTCACCGGCGGCGGCGGGGGCGAAAAGCTGCGCCTCGTCCACCACCACCAGCATCGGGTACCAATGGTCGCGCGGGGCCTCGAACAGCCCGCCCAGAAAGGCAGCCGCGCGGCGGAGCTGGTTCTCGGCGTCCAGCCCCTCGAGGTTCAGCACGGTGGAGACACGGTGGCTCCGCGCCCGCTCGCCCGCCAACTGCAAGCCCTGCTCGCTATGCGCTTCGGCGTCGATCACCAAATGCCCGAAGCGCTCGGCCAGAGTGACGAAATCGCCCTCCGGGTCGATAATCGCCTGCTGTACCCAGGGGGCGCTCTGCTCAAGCAGCCGGCGCAGCAAATGCGATTTGCCCGAGCCCGAATTGCCCTGCACCAGCAAGCGCGTGGCCAGCAGTTCTTCCAGGTCCATCACCGCGGGCCCGCCCGTCATGGTCAGGCCCATATCAATCGCAACCGTCATAACCTTACCTTCAATTCGCGGCGATCGCCGCCACACCCGCAACCGCCACGGCGGCCAGGCCGTAAACCAGCCCGGCCGGGCCGAGCAGGGCCATCACGCCGCCCAGCAGCGGCGGGGCGAAAATACCGCCCAGCGTGTAGATGACCATGGCGAGCGACATCGCCCGCGCCAACGCCACACCGGAGAACCGCGCCCCCAGCTTGACCATGCCCACGGTAAACAGCCCGCCTTGCGCCAAGCCCCAGAGGGCCAGCACCGGCCACACCGCGCCATGCGCCAGGGCCAGGGGCACCAGTGGCGGCAGCGCCACCATTACCGCACCGGTGACGAGCTTGAGCGCCCGCCGGTTAAGTTTATCCGCCAGCGCGCCGCAGATGAAGGCCCCCGCCGCCACACCGGTCTGGCACACCACCACCAGCAGCGCGGCGCGATGCAGCCCGGTGCCCAGCCCCAGCCCCATCAGCGGCAGCAGCGAGAGGTTGCACGCCTCCGTCAGCCCCACCAGCCCGATGCCGGTGAACGCCGCCAGCTCCGCCCGCAGCACGGTCATGGCCTTCACCGTGCCGGGATTTTCCGTGATGCCGCCTTGCTCGCGCCCCGCGAGCGTCAGCATCGCCATGGCCACCACCACCACCCCTGCCGCCGCCAGAAACGGCCCGCGCCCGGTGCTGCCGGTAAACGCCAGCACCGCCGGGCCAGCGGCCATGGAGCCGCTGAGCACCAGCTCATAAGCCCCGATCAACCGCCCGCGCAGATGGTCCGGCACGCTGCCGTTGATCCAGGTATCCATGCCCGACCAGCGCAGCCCCAGCGACATGCCGAGCGCCAGACACAACATGCTCCACAGCGGCACCGAACGCGTGGCGGCGAAGCCCAGGAACACCAGCACCGAGACGCCCATGCCGGTAAGCACCATGCGTTGCAGCCCCAGCCTGTGCATCAGCCGGGGGATGAAGCCCGAGACCAGCAGCAGCCCGGCCCAGGGCAGGCCGGAGATCACACCCACCCAGGCGTCGCTCACCCCCTTGGCCCGCAGCGAGACGGAGAGCAGCGGCAGGAACATCCAGTAGGACCCGGCCGAAAAGAACGACGAGGCGGTGGCGAGCAGGAGACGATAGGGCATGGTCTTACGCCGCCAGGGCCTGGGCCTTCACCAACCGGGCGAACGCGCCGTCGCGTGCCATGAGCTCCGTATGGGTGCCGTATTCCACGGCCTGGCCATCGGCCATCACCACGATCATGTCGGCATCGCGCACGGTGGAGAGGCGGTGCGCCACCACAATGGTCGTGCGCCCCTGGCGCAGCTTTGTCAGCGCGGCCTGCACCAGCGCCTCGCTTTCGGTGTCCAACGCGCTGGTGGCTTCGTCCAGCAGCAATATGCGTGGGTTGCGCAGAATGGCGCGGGCGATGGACACGCGCTGGCGCTGCCCGCCCGAGAGGCGCTGCCCATTCACCCCTACGCGGGTGCCGAGCTTGGCGGGCATGTCCTTCACGAACCCGCAGGCGGCAGCCTCGGCGGCTGCCCAGATTTCATCCGGCGAGGCATCCGGGCGGCCCAGGCGGATATTCGTGCCGATTGTATCGTCGAACAGCAGCGCCTCCTGCCCGACATAGGCGATGGAGGTGCGCAGGCTCGACAGCGTCACCTGGGCGATGTCCGCGCCATCGATGAGAATACGCCCGGCGCTGGGGGTGTAGAGGCGCGGGATGAGCGCCAGTGCCGTGGATTTGCCAGCGCCCGAGCTGCCGACCAGCGCGATGGTCTTGCCGGGGGCGGCGGTGAAGGAGAGGGATTTCAGCCCCGGCCGGCCATCGGGGTAGGTGAAGCCGACCTGCTCGAACACCACTTCGCCCGGCCCGGCGGGCAGGGGTTTGGCGCCGGGCGCGTCGGCGATGGCGGCGGGTTCGTCGATCACCGCGAACACGCGCGAAAGCCCGGCGAGGCCCTCCTGCATGGCGGCGTTCATCGTGCCCAGGGCGCGCAAGGGGCGGGCCGCCATCAGCAGCGCCGAGATAAAGCCCATGAAGCTGCCGGGAGCCACGCCGCGCCACCCCTCGAACCCGATGACCAGCGCCACGGCGGCGCCCGCCAGCACTTCCAGCATCGGGTCCAGGCGCGAGCGCACGCGCACCATGCGGATCAGCGCGGCGTAAAGATCGCCGAACGTGTTCTCCGCGCGCTTCATCTCATGCGCCTCCAGCCCATAGGCGCGCACGGTGCGGGCCTGGGCGAAGCTCTCATTCAGCATGGCGGCGGCCTCGCCCATGCGCTCCTGCATGCCGCCCGAGGCGCGGCGCAGGCGGCGGCCGATCTTGTCCACCGGAATGGCGGCGGCGGGGAACAGCACGGCGGCCAGCAGGCTCAGCTTCCAGTCGATGGAGATCATCGTCGCCACCAGCCCCACCACGGTGGCGGCGTCGGCCACGGCGTTCACGGCGCGGGTCATGGCCTCGCGGATCACCGTGGCGTCGGTGGTGAAGCGCGCGGCGAGCTGGGCTGGGGCCTCGCGCTCCACCCGCGCCAGGGCGGCGTTGGTCAGGTGCCCGAACATCGCGTTCTGCAGCCGGCGGATGGTGAGCAGCACCATGTCCTGCGTCAGCACCGCCTGCAGATACATCGAGCCGCCGCGCACCGCCGCCACCAGCGTCATCAGCAGCGGCACCTGGTAGAGGATGCGCGGGTCCTTGCGCGAGAACATGGTGAAGGCCCAGTCGATCAGCGCCGGATACAGCGCCGTGGCCCCGGCCATGGCCAGCGTCGCTACCACGATCAGGGCGATGCGACCCTTGTAATGCTTCACATGCTCGCGCCACAGGCGGCGGATCAGGGACGTGGTGGAGGGATGTTCGGTCATGGCGCCGCTTATGCACAGTTTTGGCCCGCCGCGAAATGCGCTAAGCCGTCGCGCATGGACACCATTTACAGGGGCGACCTCGCCACCAAACGCGGCCGCCGCAACGCCTGGATCGACGCGCTGTTCATCGACCACGCCATCTTCCGGCTGGTCTGGACGAATTTCGCCGCCGTGGAGCCGGGCGTGCTGTACCGCTCCAACCACCCCACGCCGGGCAATCTCGCCGCCTTCACCCGCAAATTCGGGCTGAAATCGCTCATCAATCTGCGCGGTCAGGCGAAGAACGGTTCGGACGCGCTCTCGCGCGACACCGCCCAGCGCCTGGGGCTGGATTTTTACGATATGGCCTTTGAATCCCGTGGCGTGCCGCACCGGGACCGTATCCTGCGCTATGCCGACATCATCGCCCATATGCGCGGCCCCGCGCTGATCCACTGCAAATCCGGGGCGGACCGCGCCGGGTTGGCGGCCGGGCTGTTCGTGCTAATCCGCGGCGGCAGCACCGAGGAGGCGCTGAAGCAACTCTCCCTGCGCTTCGGCCACATCAAACAGGCCAAGACCGGCATCCTCGACGAGTTCTTCAGCCTCTACCAGCGCACCGGCGAGGGCAAGAAGCCGTTCCTCGACTGGGTGCGCGAGGATTACGACGAAAACGCCCTGCGCGCCGCCTTCAAAGCTGGTAAGGTGGCGGAGTTCATCAATGCCCAGGTGCTGCGGCGGGAATAGAAGCGGGCTGCGGTGTGTAGCCTTTCTGAAAGCCTTCATGCAGGTAGTGCCGCAGTAAGCTGGGATAGCGTCCGAGGGCGACGGCCTTTACCGCCTCTGGATAGGCGTTGGCGTAATGCTCGGTATCGAAAGGCAAAATACTCTCGCGCGCCTGGCCGTGCTTCAGGTAATCGCCCAGCGGCGATATTTGCAGGGACATGACGTCCGCTGCGGCGTCGGGGTACTGGGCGCAGTAATACGCCGCGTTGAAGCCTGTGGTCATGACCCGTTTGGTGGGGCGATTGCGTACGGCCCGCAGGAGCTCATCCACGTCCACGGCAGTCATGAACCGAGCGAAATTGCCGATATCATCCTGAATTTTCCAAAACTTTTCGGGTTCCGCATACAGGCTCGCGGCCTTGAGGATGGGCAGTAGCACATAGCGGAAAGACGGCTCTTCCGGGGCAAGGTAAAGCTGGTCCGGATGCTGGATGGGATTGAACATGCCGCCGACGGGGATATAGACCCGCTCGGCATGGCTCAGCCACGCCGCCAGCCAGGAGAATGTGCTGATCGACACGGCGATATTCCGCGAGCGGCGCAGAACCTCGAAATCGGCCGCCGCACCCCGGCTGGGAATGAAGCGGGATTTTGGAAAATGCGTGCGCAGATGGTTGATATACGGGTTGTCCTCGATCTGCCCGTAGAAAACGGGCTCCAGCCCGCTCTCTTCAGCGAGCAGCTGGTAATATTTCGCCGGGAACGGAAAATAATCCGGATGCACCCCGCGCAGCACCTCCCCGCCTCTGATATTGCAGACAAGTTCGCGCGGGCCAAAGCCGAGTGCGTCCTCAACCGCGATATGCGGCAGCAACTTTCTGCATTTTTCCCGTGCGGGGTAGTGGTCGGTATGGAAAGTGTAGCTGTCGATCGCGACTGCTTCGGCCTGCCGGTTGCGCAGGCATGCGCCAAGCCCGGCGACGTCGATCGAAAAAACATTTTTCCCTGTGCTGGCCAGGGTATCTTCCGGGGGACGTAAGGCAGGTTTCTGCATGCCCCAGAATTCAAGGTGAATATTCTGGATCTCGGCCTCGGGGGCATGCGCCTGTATGCCTGCCGCGGTGAGGTACTGCAGGGCTCTGTTGCCGATGTCGCCATGCGGATTGATCCAGATGACCGGCTTGGTCTCATCTGGCCTGCACCGCCTCAGTCTCAGTTCCCCGCTTGCGGACCGCAGCAGGATTTCACTGCCCGCGCCTGCCTCCAGCACATGGAGATTCTGCCAAAGGGGAAAGTTTTTCTGATCGAAAATAAAATTGAACTGCCTCAGGCCTAGCTTGAGGGGGGCGCGGTTTTCCGCTTGGGGAGCATGCCAGCGCGAAAGCAGGAGTTGCCGTAAGTTTGCGAGATGCCTGACCGATAAGGGAAAGAAGTTTTCCCATGCATTGGGGGTGTCGGCATAGAAAATCTGGGCGGATTGGTTCGAGCCGATCCATCTTTGGCCATCGAGGAGTGACAGGCAGCCCGTGATGGCGCCGTTTTTTATAATCCAGTCCGGCACGTAGGAGGCCGGGGAAAGGCGCGCCAGAGAGGCGCCGACAATGCCGGTTGTTGCCGTAAAGCGGGCAATGTCCAGCCGGGCGTTGGCGGGTAGAGCTGTGAGAGGATGAAAGCTGAGCTGCTCCATTCGGTCATCGCCAACCAGGACATGATTCCAATATGATAAAAAAGTGTATCCTGAACTTTCAAATGTCATTTGGTAGGGGCTCGGTGGAAAATTGATGGAACTTGCCGTTGGGTAGCGGAAAGACGGACAGCAGGCCCCGATTGTGTACATTAAATTGCTTTAATCCACATGGTTTATGATTCGGGAGCACGGTTCAGTCATTATCCCAAGCATGGTTTTGACCTACCGCGAAAGTCGTTAAACCATGGTGTATGAAGAGCATCTATCTGAGGCGTGAATGAGTCAGGATATTGCCCGCGCGGAAGCTTTTTGCGCAGCCCACGGGCTGCGCCTGCCAATTCTGCTCGCCCCCATGGCCGGGGCTTGCCCGCCCGCCCTTTCCGCTGCCGTAGCCAATGCCGGGGGCTTGGGAGCCTGCGGCGCGCTGCTAATGCAGCCCGCAGCCATTACCGATTGGGCCGCGAAATTCCGTGCCGCAAGCAATGGCGGGTTCCAGATGAACCTCTGGGTGCCGGACTCGCCGCCAGAGCGCGATGCCGCCAATGAAGCGGCGCTGCGGGCGTTTCTCGGCCACTGGGGGCCCGAAGCGCCGCCCCAGGCCGGAGACGCCATGCCGCCGGACTTCGCTGCGCAATGCGAGGCGATTCTCGCTGCCCGGCCAACCGCCATGTCCTCGATGATGGGGGTACTGCCGGAGGATTTCGTCGCGCGGCTCAAGGAGGCCGGGATCAAGTGGTTCGCCACGGTGACAAGCGTGGCCGAGGCCCGTGCTGCGGCCGAGGCCGGGGCGGATGCGCTGATCGCCCAGGGGGCGGAGGCGGGCGGGCATCGCGGGGCTTTTGTGGCCAGCGAGGCCGAGCGCGCCGCTATCGGCCTGTTCGCCCTGCTGCCCGCGGTGTGTGATGCGGTGGAACTGCCGGTGATCGCGGCGGGCGGCATCGCCGATGCCCGTGGCATCGCGGCGGCGCTGCTGCTGGGGGCCTCGGCGGTGCAGATCGGCACCGGCTTTCTGCGCACGCCGGAGGCTGGCATCGCCTCCGCCTGGGCCAACGCCCTCGCCACCGCCCAGCCCGAGGACACCGCGCTCACCCGCGCCTTTTCCGGGCGGACGGGCAGGGGGCTGGCCACGGATTACGTCCGCGCCGCCGCAAAGCCCGAGGCCCCGCCGCCCGCGCCCTACCCGGTGCAGCGCGGGCTGACCCAGGCCATGCGCGATGCTGCGGCACGTAACAACGATATCTCCCGCATGCAGGCCTGGGCCGGGCAATCGGCGCGCCTCGCCCCCGCGCGCCCGGCGGGCGAGGTCACGGCAGGCTGGTGGGACGAAGCGCGGAAGCTTCTGAGTTAAGAGGTGGGCTTCTGCCCCTTCTTCAGCACGGCGTTGCTCACCACCTGCTGAATGCCCCCGGCGGCTTCCTGCGCGGCGGCGGCGGCGACATCGCCCCAATACGGCGTGATGTCGCCGGGATCGAGGTCGTGGAGCTGTGTCACCTGCCCCGCGATGCGCCCGTTGCCGTCGCGCACCACCCAGTCCAGCTCCACCTGGATCTGCCCGCCTGTGTCGGGCTTGGTCTTTACCGTGCAGGTCACGGTGAAGTCCGCGTTTTTGGCATTGTCGGCCAGCACATCGTTCGGGCCGGGCAGATTGCGCTTCAGGTTCAGGGGCAGGGAGCTGTTGCCGTCACCCGGCGCACCGCTCACCGTGCCGACGAAAATGCGCGGCTGGCGGTTCTCCAGCGATTCCGGGTTGCTCTGCTGGATTTGCGCGTTGATCGTCGCCAGCAGCTTGGAGAGCGGCGGGGCATCGGCCGAGGCCGCGTTGTTTAGCGTCTGGGCATCGCCGCTCGTCCAGCCCTGGGCGGGTACGGGGGCGCCGTCCTGATGGCCGTACTCCTTGCCATCCGGCCCGGTGATGACATAGCGGGGCGTCACAGTATCGCCGGTCTGCTTGGCGCCGATGCTTAAGCGCCAGTTTTGTTTGCCGGCGGCGCCGTTCACGGCGGGCACATCGTAATTCACCAGCGCGGTGGAGAGGTCGCCCGCATAGGCGGTGGCGGATTTACCGTCCAGCAGCGCGTCCTTGGGCGCGGGCACCATCAGCACCGGGGCGGGGGGGATGGAAAGCTTAGCCCCCGCCGCGCCGGGATTGCCATAAAAGGGCTGGGGCAGATTACCGCAGGCGGCGAGCAGCAGCGGCAGAGCCAGGGCGGCGCGCCTCACAGGCGGATTACCGAGATCTGATGGCCGGTCGCAGGCTCGCCGCGCAATGTCTTGCGCCGGTAGGAGAAGAATTCCTGCTCCTGGGCATAGGTATCCAGCCCCAGCGCCTCGGCCTTCACCCCCGCCGTCCGCAGACGCGCGGCGCAATAGCCGGGCAGATCGAACTGCCAGTGGCCGGGGCGGGTGGCCTCGAAGAATCGTGCATCCGCCGCGTGGCGGGACAGCACGGCGTCGCGCATATCGGCGCCCACCTCGTAGCTCGCCTGGGCGATGCAGGGGCCGATCACGGCATGAATCTCCTGCGCGCCGAGGTCCCGCATCGCCGCGGCCGTGGCTTCGAGCACTCCGCCCAGCGCCCCGCGCCAGCCCGCATGGGCGGCACCCACCACGCCATCGGCGCAGAACAGCACCGGGGCGCAATCGGCGGTAATCACTCCCAGCGCCAGACCGGGCACAGCCGTCACCAGCGCATCCGCCGCCGGGCCGGAACCTTCCGCCCAGGGCTCGCGCACCGTCGCCACGCCATCGCCATGCACCTGCTTCACGCCCAGAAGCTGCGCGCGCTCCACCCCCATGGCGGCGGCCACGCGGGTGCGGTTCTCGCGCACATGCTCAGGATTATCCGAGGAGAAGCTGCAATTCAGGCTGGCGTACAGCCCCGCCGACACGCCGCCATTGCGGGTGAAGAAGCCATGCTTCGCCTTGAGTGACCCGGTGAAGAATTCCGTCATGCGAATCCCGGTAGACCGGGCAGGCTCTCAGGGCAAACCACAATTGCTTTAAACAGGCTGCCCATGGCCTCGGGCGCGGTCAGGCGCTGCACGGCGAGCTTCAGGTCCTGGGCCTTGTCCGGGTGGCGCTGGGCCAGAATGTCGCTGCGCTGATACAGCCCCAAAGCGGTGAGGAAGGCGTTCTGCTTCACCGGCCCCTGCGTATGCACGGCGGCCTTGATCGCCCCGAAATCCACATGCGCGGTGATGTCCGCCTCGCCGGGATGTTGCAGCGGGTCGGCATATTCGCCGTGGCGGATGGCCTGCACGCTCTCACCAGCGCCCGAGCGCATCGGCCCGTAATCGATGAACAGCCCAACACCGCCCCGGGCCGCCAGCTTGCGGCAGAAGTCCAGCGCCGGTTCGTTCACCTCGCGCACGCTGCCCACCGGATCGCCGGGCAGGGGGTAATCGGTGGGCAGGTCCACATATTGGCTGCCGGTAACGTAGCGTTCCATCCACCCGGCCTCGCCCCGAATGAACTGGCGCACGGGCAAAGCGTCGAGAAACTCGTTGGCCAGCAGGATCACCGGGCCGGGAGGGATCGAATCGAGCGAATCGTGCCAGACCGCGCGCGGTACGCGCTTGGCCTGCTCCGCCCGCAGCGCCGGGGAGGATTCGATGAAATGCACGCTCGGCGCGTTCCATACCCGCAGCGCATCGGCCATCAGCACGCCGCGCCCGGGGCCTGCCTCCACCAGCATGACGTCCTCGGGCGCGCCCATCATCTGCCACACCACCTTGGCCCAAGCGCCGAGCAACTCGCCGAACACCTGCGTCAGCTCAGGCGCGGTGACGAAATCGCGCGTGAAGGCGCCGCGCGCGTAATAGGCCGCGTTGGCGCGGGCCATGAAATGGTCGAAGCGTTCAGACGGCACGGCGGCGCATTGCGTAGGTGAACACCCCGATCCCGGCCAGCAGCACGGGGATGGAGAGCACCTGCCCCATGGTGGTGCCAAACGGCAGGAAGCCGAGGAAGGCATCCGGCTCGCGGAAGCATTCCGAGACGATGCGCGCAATGGCGTAGAAGACCAGGAAGATACCGGTGAGCGCGCCCTCGCGGTTGCGCAAGGCGGTGCTGCGGACCGAGACGATCATGATCAGGAACAGGATCAGCCCTTCCGTCGCGGCCTCGATCAGCTCGGACGGGTAGCGCGGCGCCAGCGTGCCTGATTGCGGATACACCACCAGCACCGGAAACCAGTTGCTCCCGGCCACTCGGCCCCACAGCTCGCCATTGATGAAATTGGCGCAGCGCCCCAGGAACAGCCCGATCGGCACGCATACGGCGACGCGGTCTGCAAAGCGCAGCATGTTCAGCCCGTGCTTATGGCTGAACCAGGCAATGGCGATGGCGACGCCGATAAACCCGCCATGCGAGCTCATCCCCCCATGCCAGACGGCGATGATGTCGATGGGATGCGCCAGTAATTGCCCCAGCGTCTCCTGGTGCAGTTGGTAGAACAGCACATAGCCCAGCCGCCCGCCGAGCAGCACGCCCAGCACTGCCCAGGTGAGGAAATCGTCCACCTGCGCGGCGCTGGACGCCACGGGGGCGAGTGCGACCAGCTTGCGCGCCAGCCACCAGCCGAGCAGCAGCCCGGTAATGTAGGCCAGTGCGTAATAATGCACGCCGAACGGCCCGATGCTGAACAGCACGGGTGAAAAATTGGGCCAGGTGAAGACCATCAGCGATACGAGTCCGTTTTGAGCAAATGGTTCTGGATATAAGTGGTGATCCCCTGTTCCAGCGTATGGAACTGGTGGTTGAACCCAATGGAGCGCAGACGGTCCATCTTGGCCGCGGTGAAGGATTGGTACTGCCCACGCAGGGTCTGAGGCATATCGATGAACTCGATCCGCTCCTCCACCCCATTGGCGGCGCACACCGCGCGGGCGAGGTCGGCATAGGACCGCGCGATGCCTGTGCCGAGATTATAGAGCCCCGAGAGCTGCGGCGCCTCGATGAGGAATTTCAGCGCGGCGATCACATCGTCGATATAGATAAAGTCGCGCTTCTGCTCGCCATCGGGGATATCCGGCCGGTCGGAGCGGAAGAGCCGCGCCGGGCCGCCCGCGAGCACCTCGTCGTGCTTCACCTTCACCACCGAGATCATCTTGCCCTTGTGATACTCGTTGGGGCCATAGACGTTGAAGAACTTCACCCCCGCCCAGTTGGGCGGCATGTGGGCGTGTTCCTTCTCCTGCTGCGCCACCCAGAGGTCGAAGGCGTGCTTGCTCCAGCCATACAGGTTCAGCGGCTTCAGCTTGTGCAGATGGTCGAGCGACATGTCGTCGTCGAATCCGGCGGAGCCGTCGCCATAGGTGGCGGCGGAGGAGGCGTAGATGAAGCGCACCCGGCGCGTGGCGCACCAGTTCCAGAGCTTCTGGCTGAGCGTGAAATTCGTGTGCCAGACAAGATCCGCGTCCGTCGCCGTGGTTTCCGAGATGGCGCCGAGATGCACGATGGTGGTCAGCCGCATGTCGTGCTCGAGATAAGAGAGCAGTTCCTCGGGCGGGATCACGGCTGAGGGCGGATGATGGTAGAAATTCCGCCATTTATGGCCTTCATGGCCCAGCCAGTCGGAGATAATGACCTCCTGCCCAGCCGCGGCCAGCGCCGCGTGGAGATTGGAGCCGATAAACCCTGCGCCACCCGTGACCAATATCATGAGCCGGTTTATAGGAAGAACCGTCACAACAGAGAAGGCCCGCCCGATGACCGAACGCCCGAAATTTTTCGATGACCTGGCCGGTGTCGCCGGTGGGGCGATTTCCGCCCTGGCGGGGCTGCGCGAGGAGCTTTCCTCCCTGGTGCGCGCCCGGGTGGAGGAGGCCGTGCGCCGGCTGGACCTGGTGAAGCGCGAGGAGTTCGAGGCCATGGCCGAACTCGCGCGCCGCGCGAAGAGCGAGGTGGAGGCGCTGGAGCGCCGTGTCGCAGCGCTGGAGTCGGGCGCGCCGGAGAGCGACGAGGCCAGCGACACCGTCGGCTGAATTTGCGGTGTTGCCGGGCGTTAGGGCTGGTGATAGGTCAGCATTAACGCCCGTTAATAAAATTCGCGGGAAGTTTATTTAACCTTAAGTGCTTGATCGTGTTGATTTCGCTCACCTGAAGCGCGGCCAGGTGGTCTCGTGAGATGGGGAGTAAAATTAATGAGCAAAATGCTTGTTTGCCCGTGGCTGGCGCCGTTTCGTGCTGGGCGGGTTGTTTTAGGTTTGTCGATTTTGGGGATGCAGCTCAGCCTCTTCTTGTGGCCGTTCGCGGTGCGCCTGGGGAATGAGTTCACTCATGAGTGCAAGGTGCAGGCGCTGCTTGATCAAATATCGGTGAATTACGCTTATCAGGCATACGGTAAACGCCCGTCTGGCCCCGTGGAGGCAGAGGCTGCCGAAGTGGGGTTTGCTGTTTAAAAAGCATCGAAGTGCTAAATTTTTCGACTCCGTCTCCATTTAGAGGTGTCGCCCTGGTCCACGGAAGTGTTTCTAACGCGATGCAAATTAATGGTTTGATTTAGAATCAAGGCCTTTTGTTTCGGTTGGGGAACTCATTTGGATTGATGTTTTTCGATGGCAGTTCCGATTTTTTGCGACGGTCATGTGCTAAAAACGTTGATTCTGAATTGTTTTTTGCCGCGGTTTTCTGCCGTTTTATGGCTTTTTAGGGCGATATAATTCTTGACGAAAAGTTGCTAACGCGACAACACTTTAGCAAGAAGTCAGGAGTTTCCTATGAAGTCCTTCAATTTGGCTAAGTTTCTGCCTTGTGCGGTGTTCTTTGCCAATGGCCGGGCCGTTGGCGGCGTTGTTGCCCTGCTCATGCAGGCGACCGTTGTCCTGTGGCCGGTCGCCAGCCGCTGGGCCCTTCAGTTGGAAGAGCGTAAGGGCATTGAGGCGCTGCTGGACGAGTTGTCCGACGAGGGTGGCTTCATGGAGAGCGGCTTCTGTGGTCCGGTCGCAAAAATCGGCCGCGCCGCCTGACCAGCCCCCCTGTCTGAGAGTATTCCAGCGCCGTTGGAGGCTGAAGCCTTCGTTCTGGCGCATACAAGGCTGACGCCTGCCGTTCTGACGCCCGAAATACGCCTGCACCTCGCCACCGAGCTAACACCGCTTTGGCTTGCAACCGAGGATTTTTTGCACCGCCATAATATGCAGCCGCCGTTCTGGGCCTTCGCGTGGCCCGGCTCCGAGGCGCTGGCTCTGTACATTACCGAAAACCCCGGACTCGTGCGCGGTAAGCGCGTGCTGGACTTCGCCGCCGGCGGCGGACTCGCTGGAATCGCTTGTATCCGCGCCGGCGCCGCCCATGCCGAGGCAGCCGAGATCGACCCGCTCGCCGCTGCGGCTCTGCGCCTGAACGCGGCGGCCAACGGAGTCGAGCTGGATGTGATGCTGGGAGACATCGTCGGCGCGCCGTGCCGGTGGGATGTCATTCTCTGCGGAGATGTCTGCTATGAAGCGCCGATGACCCGGCACATCCTTCCCTGGCTCGCAGCCTGCGCGCGGGAGGTGCCGGTGGTCATTGCCGATCCGGGCAGGAAATACCTGCCTTCGGCCCGTGGCAAGACCTTGGCGGAGATCTCCGTGCCAACGAGCCTTGAGCTTGAGGACACCCAGCAACGCATCGTTACGTTGTTCCAGCTCCCCCCTGAATAGGTTATAGGGCTTGGCGTAAAGCGTTGACCCAGCCGGTGCCGGGGACTAAGCACCTGCACAAAATTGCTTAAACGACCGGATTGAAAGGTTTCCGATGAAGGATGTCCGCGAAGCCCTGATGGTAGGGCGCAACTCGGAGGGCAAGCTGGTTCGCCGGCCGCTGTCCCCGCATTTGCAAGTGTATAAGCCGCAAATCTCCTCCGCGACCTCGATCTTCCACCGCATCACCGGTGTGGCCCTGAGCGGTGGAACTATTTTGCTGGTGGCCTGGCTGGTTGCGGCCGCCTCGGGCGATGGCGCCTTCTCCGTCGTCCAGGCCATTTTCGCCTCCTGGATCGGCCAGCTCGTCCTGTTCGGCTTCACGCTGGCGCTGTTCTACCATTTCTGCAACGGCATCCGTCACCTCTCCTGGGACGCCGGCAAGGGCTTCGAGCTGCCGGATATGCATCGTTCCGGCCGTCTGGTCATTGGGGCGGCCATCATCCTCACCGTGGCCTTCTGGGCCGTTGCCTACATCGTCGGGTGAAGCACATGAGCAAGGATACCTCCCCCTCCGTCCATATCATGCGCAGCCCACTGGGCCGCGCCCGCGGCCTGGGTGCCGCCAAGCATGGCGCCGCGCATTGGTGGGCCGAGCGCGTCACCTCCGTCGCGCTGCTGCCGCTATCGCTGTATTTCGTGGTCTCCGTGCTGATCCTCAAGGGCGCGGACCACGCCGCCATGGCCGCCTATATGGCCGAGCCCTGGAATGCCGTTCTCTTCCTGCTGCTCATCGGCACGATGTTCTCCCACATCTTGATGGGCCTTCAGGTTGTGATCGAGGACTATGTCCGTGAGGAAGGCAAGCGCCTCGCGCTGCTGCTGGTCGTCAAGGGCGGGGTTTGGTTCCTCGCGCTGGCCGCCGCCGTCTCCGTCCTTAAACTCGCCTTCTCGTAACGGAATCCTACGAATATGAACGCGATCTCCAAACCCTCTTACGGCGCTTACAACATCGTCGACCACACCTATGACGTGGTCGTTGTTGGCGCCGGCGGCTCCGGTCTGCGCACCACCCTCGGCATGGGCGCGGCCGGCCTGAAAACCGCTTGTATCACCAAGGTGTTCCCCACCCGCTCGCACACCGTGGCGGCGCAGGGCGGCATCAGCGCCTCGCTCGGCAACATGGGCGAGGACAACTGGCGCTGGCACATGTACGACACCGTGAAGGGGTCGGACTGGCTGGGTGACCAGGACGCCATCGAATATATGTGCCGCGAGGCGGTTCCGGCGATTTACGAGCTGGAACATTTCGGCATGCCCTTCTCCCGCACCGAGGACGGCAAGATCTACCAGCGCCCCTTCGGCGGCCACATGAAGGAGTACGGCAAGGAGCCGGCCATGCGCGCCTGCGCCGCCGCCGACCGTACCGGCCACGCCATGCTGCATACGCTGTATCAGCAGAGCCTGAAGCATGAGGTCGAGTTCTTCGTCGAATACTTCGCGCTCGACCTGATCATGGATCAGGAAGGCGCCTGCCGCGGCGTGATGGCCTGGAACCTGGAGGATGGCACCATCCACCGCTTCCGCGCCCAGATGGTCGTGCTGGCCACCGGCGGTTACGGCCGCGCCTTCCAGTCCTGCACCTCCGCCCATACCTGCACCGGCGACGGCGGCGGCATGGCGATCCGCGCCGGCCTGCCGGTTCAGGACATGGAGTTCGTGCAGTTCCACCCCACCGGCATCTTCCCCGCCGGCTGCCTCATCACCGAGGGCGCGCGCGGCGAGGGTGGTTACCTCACCAACTCCGAGGGTGAGCGCTTCATGGAGCGTTACGCGCCGACCGCGAAGGATCTGGCCTCGCGCGACGTGGTCTCCCGCTCGATGACCGTCGAGATCAACGAGGGCCGCGGCGTCGGCCAGCACAAGGATCACATCCTGCTGCATCTCGAGCATCTGGGCGCGGACATCCTGCATGAGCGTCTGCCGGGCATCTCCGAGACCGCCCGCGTCTTCGCCGGCGTGGACGTGACCAAGGAGCCGATCCCCGTGCTGCCGACCGTGCATTACAACATGGGCGGTATCCCGACGAACTATCACGCCGAAGTGCTGCGCCCGACCCCGGAGAACCCGGATGCGGTCGTGCCGGGCCTGATGGCCGTGGGCGAGGCGGCTTGCGTCTCCGTGCATGGCGCCAACCGCCTGGGCACCAACTCGCTGCTCGACCTCGTGGTGTTCGGCCGCGCCGCCGGCATCCGCGCGGCACAGATCGTGAAGCCGGGCGCCACCCAGGCTCCGCTGCCCGCCGGCGCCGGCGAAGCCAGCCTGGACCGCTTCGACTGGACCCGCCACGCCAATGGCGGCACCCCGGTTGCGGCCCTGCGCGACCAGCTGCAGCGCACCATGCAGGCCCATGCCGCCGTGTTCCGTAACTCCAAGTCTCTCTCCGAGGGCGTGGACAAGATGCACAACCTCTGGGGCGGCATCCCGGACATGAAGGTGACCGACCGCTCCCTGATCTGGAACTCCGACCTCGTCGAGGCGCTGGAGCTGCAGAACCTGATGGGCAACGCCATGGCCACCATGGTGGGCGCGGAAGCCCGTAAGGAAAGCCGCGGCGCCCAGGCGCATGACGACTTCCCCGAGCGCGATGACCATAACTGGATGAAGCATACGGTCGCCCATGTGTCGGAGAAGGGTGAGGTTGAGCTCACCTACCGTCCGGTGAAGATGCAGACCCTCACCAACGAGGTGTCCGTGTTCCCGCCGAAGAAGCGCGTGTACTAAGGAAGGGGAGTAGAACAATGGCTGAATTTAGCCTGCCCGCGAACTCGAAGATCGGCGAGGGCAAGACCTACAAGGCCCCGGCTGGCGCCAAGCGCGTCAAGGCGTTCAAGGTCTATCGCTGGAATGCCGATGACGGGAAGAACCCCGTCATGGACACCTACGAGGTCGACCTCGACAAATGTGGGCCGATGGTCCTCGACGCGATCATCAAGATCAAGAACGAGATCGACTCCACGCTGACCTTCCGCCGCTCCTGCCGCGAAGGCATCTGCGGCTCCTGCGCGATGAACATCGACGGGACCAACACCCTGGCCTGCCTCAAGCCCATCGCCGAGGTGAAGGGCGAGGTGAAGATCACCCCGCTGCCGCATATGCCGGTGGTGCGCGATCTGGTGCCGGACCTGAACCAGCCTTACGCCCAGCTGCGCTCCATCGAGCCCTGGTTGCAGGCCGAGACGGCCCCGCCGCCCGACGCCGAGCGCCGCCAGTCCAAGGAAGAGCGCGCCGAGATCGACGGTCTGTGGGAGTGCATCCTGTGCTTCTGCTGCTCCACCTCCTGCCCGAGCTACTGGTGGAATGGCGACCGTTACCTCGGCCCGGCCGTGCTGCTGCAGGCCTATCGCTGGATCGCGGATAGCCGCGACGAGGCGACCGGCAAGCGTCTGGACGCGCTGGAGGACCCCTTCAAGCTCTATCGCTGCCACACCATCATGAACTGCACGCAGACCTGCCCCAAGGGCCTGAACCCGGCCAAGGCGATCGGCAAGATCAAGCAGCTCATGCTGGAGCGCCAGGGTTAAAAAAACAAACTTTCAAAAGTTTTTGGGGGCGGCCTTTTTCCAAAAGGCCGCTTCTTTTTTGTCTTTATTCCAAGCATTGTGAATTCCCGGTCCCCCGCTACACTACCCTGGGGCGCTGAAGTCGTGATCGTTTCTTTCGATCGTAATTACAAAAAAAATCAATTTCATGGATCGTCTGAAAACGGCTACAAGCTCCCTCGTTGAGACCAAACCATACGCGCAAGGAGTGAATTTATGTCGCTGATCAACACGGAAGTTAAGCCGTTTACCGCCCAGGCCTTCAAGAGCGGCAAGTTCGTGACCGTCTCGGACGCCGATCTGAAGGGCAAGTGGTCCGTCGTTTTCTTCTACCCGGCTGACTTCACCTTCGTCTGCCCGACCGAGCTCGAGGACCTGGCCGACAATTATGCCGAGTTCCAGAAGCTGGGCGTCGAGATCTACGCCGTGTCCACCGACACGCATTTCTCCCACAAGGCGTGGCACGACACCTCCGCCGCGGTGCAGAAGATCGACTACTTCATGGTTGGCGACCCGACCCAGGTGATCTCCCGCAACTTCGAAGTGCTGATCGAGGCCGCCGGTCTCGCTGATCGCGGCACCTTCGTGATCGACCCGAACGGCGTGATCCAGATCGTCGAAATCAATGCCGGTGGCATTGGCCGCGACGCCAAGGAGCTGCTGCGCAAGGTGAAGGCCGCGCAGTATGTTGCCTCGCACCCCGGCGAGGTTTGCCCGGCCAAGTGGCACGAGGGTGAGAAGACCCTGGCCCCGTCGCTGGACCTGGTTGGCAAGATCTAAGCGGACTTCCGCTCCGCCTCCGCCGGGAAACCGGCGGGGGCACCCCAGACGACCAATTCCGCGCCCCCTGGCCGAGTGCATTCCTCCCTGGCAGGCCGCGCTATATTTTAAAAATATGGAGCCGTTATGTTGGACGACAGCCTGAAGGGCCAGTTGAAGGCCTACCTCGCCCGTGTTTCCGTGAATCTGGAACTGGTGGCCACGCTCGATGCCAGCCCCACCGCCGCCGAGATGCGCGGGCTGCTGGAAGACATCGCCGCCCAGACCGACAAGATCACCCTGAATTTCGACGGCACCGATGCCCGCGCCCCGTCCTTCGAGATCCGCCGCGCCGGTGAGAGCCATGGCGTGCGCTTCGCCGGGCTGCCGATGGGCCATGAATTCACATCGCTGGTGCTGGCCCTGCTGCAAACCGGCGGGCATCCGCCCAAGGTGGAGCCGGAAGTGATCGAGCAGATCAAGGCGCTGCCGGGCGAGTATCATTTCGAGACTTATTTCTCCCAGTCCTGCCAGAACTGCCCGGACGTGGTGCAGGCGCTGAACCTGCTGGCGATCCTGAACCCGCGCATCACCCACACGGCCATCGACGGCGCTGCCTTCCAGTCCGAGGTCGAGGGCCGCAAGATCATGGCCGTGCCCGCCGTGTTCCTCAACGGCGCGGAATTCGGCTCGGGCCGCATGAGCCTGGAGGAAATCCTGGCCAAGCTGGATACGGGGGCTGCCGCCCGCGAAGCTGAGAAGCTGAACGCCAAGGGCGTGTTCGACGTGCTGGTGGTCGGCGCTGGCCCGGCCGGTTCGGCCTCGGCCATCTACGCGGCGCGCAAGGGCATCGCCACCGGCATTCTGGCCGAGCGGTTCGGCGGGCAGGTGCTGGATACCGTGGCCATCGAGAATTTCATCTCCGTGCCGCATACCGAGGGCGCGAAGCTCGCCTCCGCCCTGGAAGCCCATACCCGCGAATACGGCGTGGACATCATGAAGGGCTTCAAGGCCGAGAAGATCGTACCGCCCGCGCAGGCTGGCGGTTTGTTCGAGGTGCAGGTGGCCGGCGGCGGCGCGCTGAAGGCGAAGTCCCTGGTGCTTTCCCCCGGTGCCCGCTGGCGGCAGATGAACGTGCCCGGCGAGGCCGAGTACCGCAACAAGGGCGTGGCCTACTGCCCGCATTGCGACGGCCCGCTTTTCAAGGGCAAGCGCGTGGCGGTGATCGGCGGCGGTAATTCCGGCGTCGAGGCGGCCATCGACCTCGCGGGCATCGTCTCCCATGTCACGCTCATCGAGTTCGACACGCAGCTGCGCGCCGATGCCGTGCTCCAGGCCAAGCTGCACAGCCTGCCGAACACCACGGTCATCCTCTCCGCCCGCAGCACCGAGGTGCATGGCGATGGCGAGAAGGTCGTCGGTCTGTCCTATGAGGATCGCAATTCCGGCGAGACTAAGCGGGTCGAGCTGGAAGGCATTTTCGTGCAGATCGGGCTGGTGCCGAACACCGAGTGGCTGAAGGGCACGCTGGCGCTCACCCCGCGCGGCGAGATCGAGATCGACGCGCGCGGCGAGACCTCGGTGCCCGGCATCTTCGCGGCGGGCGATGCCACGACCGTGCCGTACAAGCAGATCATCATCGCCGCAGGCGAGGGCGCGAAGGCCGCACTTTCGGCTTTCGATTATCTGATCCGCCAGCCCCAGGCCGAGGCCAAGGCCGCGTAACCATGGCCACCTATCTGCCGACACCGCAGCAGCTCCGTTATCTGGTGATGCTGGCCGAAACCGGACATTTCGGCCGCGCCGCCTCGGCCTGCGCGGTGTCGCAATCCACGCTCTCCGCCGGGATTTTGGCGCTGGAGCGTGGGCTGGATGCGCAGATCCTCGACCGCGCCGCGCCCAAGCACGCCGTGTTCACCCCGCTGGGGCTGGAGCTGGTGAACAAGGCGCGGGCGGCGCTCATGGCCATCGCCGAGGTGGCTGAAACGGCCGATGCCGCGCGCGCCCCTATGTCCGGCCCGCTGCGCCTGGGCATCATCCCCACGGTGGGGCCGTTTTTGCTGCCCCGGCTGATGCCTGCCTTGCGCCAGGGCTTCCCGGCGCTGAAGCTGTTCCTGCGCGAGGACCAGACCGAGCGGCTGCTGGAACAGCTGGAGGACGGCATGCTGGACCTGCTGATCCTGGCCGAGCCCTGTGTTTGCGGCGGGGCCGAAACCTTTCCCCTGGCGCGGGACGATTTTCTTGCCGCTCTGCCGCCTGGGCATCCGCTGGCGGCGCGCGAGAGCCTGCCCGTGGCGGCGCTGAGTGCCGAGAACTTCCTGCTGCTGGAGGACGGCCATTGCCTGCGTGACCAAGTGCTGGCCGTGTGCAGCGCCGGGATGGGCCGCGAGCAGAAATTCGCGGCCACCTCGCTGCACACGCTTATCCAGATGGTGGCTGGCGGTCTCGGCGTTACGCTGGTGCCGCGCCTCGCTGTCTCGGCCGGGCTGGCCGCGGGTACGGGCGTGGAGCTGCGCCGCCTGGAAGGGGCGGGGGGCTGGCGCACGCTTTCCATGGCTTGGCGCCCCGGCAGCCCGCGTAGCGCCGAGTACCGCGCCATGGCGCCGCTGGTTATCCAGTCCTGCGGGGGTTAACCCGGCAGCTTGGCCGAGTCGTTTTCCCAGGCCAGCTTGGTATGGGCCACCACATGGGCAAGGCGCAAAGGCCCATGGATATGCGGGAATAACTGCCCACCACGCGAAACCTCCCAGCGCAGCGTCCCGCCGAGTGCTGCCAGATCGACAGCGGCGATGACCAGATCATCCTGCCCGGGGAAATGCTTGCGCAGGGTTTCGTCGAGCTGTGCTGCGGTGGAGAGGTGGATATAGCCATCGGCGATATCCACCGGCGCTCCGGTGAAGCGATCCTCCCGCAAGGCGGCAAATTGCGCCGGGGTAAGAATCTTGTATGCGGTCTTGTCGGGCGGTTGCATGAGAGGTGCTTAGCCGCTTCCCGGTCCTGAGTAATCCTCCGCATTATGGGTCACGGTGAGGCAGGCGAGCGTCTGGTTCAGCACGCCATAGGCGATTTGCCCAAACGTGACCGGCCCCTGGAACGGCAGCTCCGTGGTCTCGTGCAGCCCCGCATGTTCATAATGCTGAACGCAGATGCAGGAGAGCGCTCCGCTGACCGGGCCCAGCTCGTTCAGCAGCCGCGAGAATTCGTTCTGGTAATCCAGCACTTCCACGGCGAAGCGGTAGGTGAGGGCGGGGTTCACCGGGGCCAGGAAGGTGGTGTTGCCGCCTTGTGGATCGGTGGAGATGATTGAAATATTAATCATGGCGCCCTCGTGGTCAGCCACCAGGGGCAGGCGCCGGTCGATCTTTTCCCTCTCGATGTAGTGGGCCAGATTATCCGGCTTGCCACCGATCAGGCACTGCCCATCAACCACGAATCCGGGTTGAGAAAAGTGAATTTCCGGCCCGGTGCCAGGGCTGAACAGATTGGCGATGTGCAACTGGGCGAAGTAATCGTCGGGCAGGGTGATGCTCATCACGGCGGCCTGCTCGGTGCTGCCCGCCGCATTGCCTGCGAAGCTCTTGGGTTGCAGCTTGCCAAGCTGGCCCGGCGAGACCGCGCTAACCCAACCGAATAGCGGCGCGTTGTAAATGCCCTGGTAATCCAGGATTTCAGCCGAGAGCCCAGCCAATAACGCACTGAATCCAGGGACAATAGCCACGGTAAAGCCGTTGACCGGATGCAGCCCGCCAATCTGCCGCATTTCCGTAAGGTTGAAGTGGTTCAACCTTAGATCCTGGGAGATGCGCGTGAGGTCGGAGTAGAAAATCCGCCCATTGGCGTCTTGCCCACCCTCCGCGGTGATGAAGTTTGCCGCCGTACCGCCGATCCAGCGTCCATCCGGCAGGCAGGCCAAATCAGCCTCCGCCCCGGCGAGGATCAGAACGCGCCCCTCCAGAATCAGTTCAGCGATTTTGTCTTTGGTGCCTGTGCCGTGTTCGATGATCACGCTAGGCCTCCCTGCTGTCCTTCATCGATGTCCGGCTTTAGATAGGCTGGGACACAAGGCTGAAGGCGGGCAGGGTGGTGGGAAGTGTCGAAATTTACACGTAGCAAAAACATAAAATATCTCAGTCGAATAATATGATCAGCGTTTTAACCCTAATATCTTTCCGAACGCCAAATGGAATTTGCGGGTCAGCTTCGCGCTTTGTGGTTATTGATTTTGCTTAATCTTGCAATGTTGAATTGGCAGGGGGCATTTGGTCTGTCGGGAAGAAACAAAACCCTGGTCAATGCTGTTTAAAATAGTAAACTATCCGCACCTGAAGGAGTGTGCCAAAGTATGAGTGCCACCACGAGCCCGAGCAACGTGCCGCTGGTTAACCAGTGGATGCCGTTCACTGCCAACCGCCAGTTCCATGAGCAGCCGCGGATCATCGCCAGGGCCGAAGGCGTTTATTATTATAATACGCGCGGCGAGAAGCTGCTCGATGGCTCCTCCGGCCTGTACTGCATTCCGCTGGGGCATGGGCGGCGCGAGATTCGCGAGGCCGTGGCCCGGCAGATGGAGGAGCTGGATTACGCGCCGCCCTTCCAGTACGGCTTTCCGCCCGGCTTTCAGCTCGCCACCGAGGTCGCGGCCCTTACCCCGCCGGGTCTTAACCGAATCATGTTCGCCGGCTCGGGGTCCGAGGCCGTGGAGTCGGCGCTGAAGGTGGCGCTGCAATATCACCGCGTGCGGGGCGAGGCCTCGCGCCAGCGCTTCGTCGGGCGTGAGCGGGGCTATCACGGCGTGAATTTCGGCGGCTGGTCCGTGGGCGGCATGGTGAACAACCGCAAGGCCTTCGGCCTCGGCCTGCCCGGCGCGCTGCATATGCGCCACACGCACATCAAGGAAAACTACTTCGAGATGGGGCAGGGCACCCACGGCGCCGACCTCGCCGACGATCTCGAGCGCTTCGTCAGCCTGCACGGGGCGGACACCATCGCCGCCTGCATCGTCGAGCCCGTGGCGGGTTCCACCGGCATCCTGCCCCCGCCCAAGGGCTATTTGCAGCGCCTGCGCGAAATCTGCACCAAGCACGGCATCCTGCTGATTTTCGACGAGGTGATTACCGGCTTCGGGCGCACCGGGCAGGCTTTCGCCTCCCAGACCTTCGGCGTGACGCCGGACATGATCACCATGGCCAAGGCCATCACCAACGGGTCCATCCCGATGTCCGCCCTCGCGGTGCGCGAGGACATCCAGCAGACGATTCTGGACGCCGCCCCGGCCGATACGGTGGAGTTCTATCACGGCTACACCTACTCGGCGCATCCCGTGGCCTGCGCCGCCGGCCTCGCCACGCTGAAGATCTACCGCGAGGAAGACACGTTCGGCCGCGTGCGCGAGCTGACGCCGGGCTTCCTGGAGCAGGTCGCCAGCTTCAAGGGCCACCCCGAGGTGGTGGATACGCGCGGCCTGGGGCTGCTGGGTGCTGTCGAGCTGGCACCCAAGGGCAAGCCGGGCGAGCGCGGCTTCAAGTTCCTGTGCCGGGCCTTCGAGGAAGGCTTGGTGCTGCGCTGCTCGGGCGATTCCGTGGTGCTGGCGCCGCCCTTCGCCGCCACCCCGGACCAGCTCGGCGAAATGTTTGACATTGTGCGGAAACTCATCCGCGAAGGCTACTAAAAAGAGGACATAAAAATGTATCAGGACGTACAGTTGCACATTGGCGGCCAGTGGCGCGCCGCCACCGGCGGGCGCACGCTCGACGTCGTCAATCCGGCCACCGAAGAGGCGATCGGCACGCTCGCCCACGCCTCGCGCGAGGATCTGGACGAGGCGCTGGATGCCGCCGCCAAGGGCTTTGCCGTTTGGCGCAAGATGGTGCCGTATGAGCGCTCCAAGCCGATGCGCAAGGCCGCCGAGCTGATGCGCGAGCGCGCCGACCACATCGCCAAGCTGATGACCATGGAGCAGGGCAAGCCGGTGGGCGAGGCCAAGATCGAGATCATGGGCTCCGCCGACGTGATCGACTGGTTCGCCGAGGAAGGCCGCCGCGCTTATGGCCGCGTCATCCCCAACCGCGTGCCGGGCGTGTACCAGATGTCCCTGCGCGAGCCGGTGGGCGTGGTCGCGGGCTTCACCCCGTGGAACTTCCCGGTTTCCCAGGCCGTGCGCAAGATCTCCGCGGCGCTGGCGGCGGGCTGTTCCTTCATCCTCAAGGGGCCCGAGGAAACCCCGGCCTCCTGCGCCGAGCTGGTGCGCGTGTATGTCGATGCCGGCATCCCGGCGGGCGTGGTGCAGCTTGTGTTCGGTATTCCGGCGGAAATCTCCGAGTACCTGATCCCGCATCCGGTCGTGCGCAAGATCTCCTTCACCGGCTCCACCCCCGTGGGCAAGCACCTCGCAGCACTTGCGGGCAAGCACATGAAGCGCGCCACCATGGAGCTTGGCGGCCACGCCCCCTCCATCGTGTTCGACGATGCGGATCTCGATCAGGCCGCCACCATCCTGGCCGCCAACAAGTTCCGTAATGCCGGGCAGGTCTGCGTGGCGCCGACCCGCTTCATCGTGCAGGAAGGCGTGTATCAGCCGTTCCTCGAGAAGTTCGTCGCCAAGTGCGAGGCGATCAAGCTCGGCAACGGGCTGGACGCCGCCACCACCATGGGCCCGCTGGCCAATGACCGCCGCGTCGCGGCCATGGAAGCGCTGATCGCCGACGCCGTGGGCAAGGGCGCGAAGGTCGCCACCGGCGGCAAGCGCGCTGGCAACAAGGGCTATTTCTTCGAGCCGACCGTGCTGACGGATATCCCCGCCGATGCCCGCGTGCTGAACGAGGAGCCGTTCGGCCCGCTGGCGCTGTTCATGCCGTTCAAGACCTTCGACGACGCGATCGCCGAGGCGAACCGTCTGGACTACGGCTTGGCCGCCTATGCCTATACACGCAGCACCGCCACCGCCACGGCGCTGGGCGCGCAGGTCGAGTCCGGCATGATCGGCATCAACCATCACGGCCTGGCCCTGCCCGAGACGCCGTTCGGCGGCGTGAAGGATTCCGGCTACGGCTCCGAAGGTGGCGTCGAAGGGCTGGAGCCCTATCTGGTCACCAAGTTCGTGACGCAGATGGGCGCGTAACGGCTTTCGCCTGAACGCAAGAAGGCGGCGCCCCGCGCGGGTGCCGCCTTTTTTGTTTCCCGCCGCAAAAATGCTTGACCGTTGGCGAAACCCACCTGAAATTCGGGGTATGGATTTTCTACCCACCACGAATCCCCTCTGGGCTTTGTACGACAACGTATTGTCGAAAGCCTGTTTTACCGATCTCACCCACGCCTTCCACCCCGGCCAGCCGCATTTCCCGGCCTTCCCGGATCAGGTGAACGAGACGCTGTTCTCCGTCACCGAACATGGGTTCGAGGTGACGCATTATTCGCATGTCGGCCAATGGGGCACGCATGTCGATGCGCCCTGTCACTTCGTGGCGGGCGGGCGCAGCCTGGACGAGTTACCCGTGGAGGAGATGCTGCTGCCGCTGGTGGTGCTGGATATCAGCGCCCGCGCGGCCCAGGACCATGACACCATGCCCACACTG
>DAIDJU010000128.1 GCA_027451225.1 Acidocella sp.
TCAGGCGTTGCGCGAGAGGGGGCAGAGCGAGGAGGAAATTGCGGCGGTGTTTTTCGTTGCGGTCTCGGTGGTGAAGCAGCGGCTGCGCCTCGCCGCCGTCTCGCCCCGGCTGCTGGAGGTCTATGCCGAGGATGAGATGACGCTTGAGCAGTTGATGGCCTTCTCGGTCAGCCCCGACCATAAGCGCCAGGAGCAGGTGTGGGAGGCGATCCAGCGTTCCTACAACAAAGAGCCCTATCAGATCCGCCGGATGTTGACCGAAGGCGCGGTGCGCGCATCCGACAAGCGGGCGCAATATGCCGGTGAGGACTACATCGCGGCAGGCGGTGCCATCATGCGCGATCTGTTCCAGCAGGATGATGGCGGTTGGTTGCAGGATGCCGGATTGCTGGCGCGCGTCGTGGCGGAAAAGCTCGAACGCGACGCCGATGCTCTCCGCGCCGAAGGCTGGAAATGGGTCGAGACCGTGACCGAATTTCCTTATGGCCACAGCTATGGCCTGCGGCGGATTGCAGGCACGCGCCGACCGCTGACCGAGCAGGAAATCGCCCAGGTCGAGGCGCTGCGGGCCGTGGCAGAGCGGATCGAGGAGGAAGCCGCAGCGGCGGATGAGGTCTCCGACGATGCCGATGCCCGTCTTAATGAGATCGAAGCCGAGATAGACGCGCTGACCCATCGCCCGCCAGTTTATGATCCCGCGGAAATGGCCATGGCGGGGGTGTTTGTCAGCATCGGCGGCAATGGTGCGCTGCGGGTGGAGCGCGGCTATGTCCGCCCCGAGGACGAACCGCCGGTCGTTGAGGAAGCTGAAGAGGCTGCATTGGCGGGCGAGGGTAGTGGTGCCGCAGATGATGATAGCGATCCCGCCGTGCCGGGAAGCCGCATCATCGTCGCGCATGTCGGTGATGCGGCCGAACCGGAGGTGGAGGAGGAAGATGGCATTAAACCATTGCCTGACCGGCTGCTGACCGAGCTGACCGCGTATCGCACGCTGGCGCTGCGCGAGGCGTTGGGCAACGAGCCCGGCATTGCCTATCTCGCTTTGCTGCATGCGCTGTGCCTGCGGCTATTCTATCGCTATGGCGCGGAGTCCTGCCTGGAGATTGAGGCGAAGAGCGTGATGTTCGGCGCCCAGGCGCCGGGTTTGGCCGACACGCCCTTGGCGGCACGGGTTGATGCGCGGCACGAGGCCTGGGCGGCGCAATTGCCCGAAGATAGTGCTGAACTATGGGACGCTCTCGCCAATCTCGATACGGATAGCCGTGAGGCATTGTTCGCACATTGCGTGGCGCTGACGCTGAACGCCACGCATGACGCCTATAACCGGCGGCCCCGTGCGCTGGCGCATGCCGGGCGGCTGGCGGAAATTCTGGCGCTTGACTTGGCCGCTGCGGGCTGGGCGCCGGATGTGGACAATTACTTCGGCCGGGTGACGAAGGCCCGTATTCTGGAAGCGGTGCGTGAGGCCAAGGGCGAGCAGGCGACGCAGCGTCTGGAAAACCTCAAGAAGGGCGACATGGCCGAGGCCGCCGCGCAGGCGCTGGCGGGCACCGGCTGGCTGCCCGAGGCGCTGCGCACGAAGGGCGTGGAGACCATGACGATGCAGGCAGATGTTGCGGCAGTGG
>DAIDJU010000129.1 GCA_027451225.1 Acidocella sp.
AAGAACCAGATCGTCACCTGCATCGTGACCGCCGTGCAGAGCAACGGCATCGAAGTGAAGGTCGACGATGTGCTGACCGGCTTCATCCGCCGCGCCGAGCTGGCGCGCGACAAGGGTGAGCAGCGCCCCGAGCGCTTCGCCATTGGCGACAAGGTTGATGCCAAGATCACCGCGGTGGACCGCGCTGCCCGCAAGCTGCAGCTCACCATCAAGGGCAAGGAGATCGACGAGGACAAGCAGGCGATCACTGAGTACGGCTCGTCCGACTCGGGCGCCTCGCTGGGCGACATCCTGGGTGCGGCCATCCGCCGCCGCAACCAGCAGACCGAAGACTAATCGGCCTAACGGCCAACTGAAAAACCCCGGCAGGGCAACCTGCCGGGGTTTTTTGCGCGCCGTACCGGGGGCATAGTGCGGGCCATGAAGATCGCGATCATGGGAGCCGGGGCCGTCGGCTGTTATTACGGGGCGCTGCTGGCGCTGGGCGGGCATGAGGTAACGCTGATCGGCCGCGCCGCGCATGTGGAGGCGATGAACCGTGACGGGCTGCACCTGGAGCGCGCCGAGGGCAGCGTGTACGTGCCCGTGCGGGCCAGCACCGGGGCCGAGGGCGCGCGTGATGCCGAGCTGGTGCTGGTCTGCGTGAAATCCGCCGATACCGAGGAAGCGGGCAGGGCGCTGCGCCCCGTTCTGGGGCCGAGCACAATGGTGCTCAGCCTGCAAAACGGCGTGGACAATGCCGAGCGGCTGCACCTGGCACTTGGGCGGGCGGTGATGCCGGCGGTGGTCTATGTCGGCACCAACATGGCCGGGCCAGGCCATGTCTGCCACCATGGCGGCGGCCGTCTGGTGCTGGGCGGCACTCCCGCCTTGGCCGAGTTGTTCACCCGTTCAGGGATTCCCACCAAGGTCTCGCAAAATGTACAAGGCGCGCTCTGGAGCAAGGTAATCCTCAATTGCGCCTATAATGCCGTCTCCGCCATCGCCCAGATGCCTTACGGACGGTTCGCGGATTTCCCCGGCGCGGAACAGGTGCTGCGCGATGCGGTGGATGAGTGCCTGGCCGTTGCGGCGCGGCTGGGGGTTACGGTGCCGGGCGATGTCTGGGAGTCGGTGCGGCAGATCGCCATCACCATGCCGGCGCAGCGTTCCTCCACGGCGCAGGATCTGGCGCGCGGGCGGCCAACCGAGATCGATTATCTGAACGGCTACGTGGTGCGCAAAGGTGGTGAGCTGGGCGTGGCAACGCCAGTCAACCGCGTGCTGCATACGCTGGTGAAGATGCTGGAGGCAGCGCCTAAGCCCGGAGGAGCCTAGTTATTTACGGGTTTTTTTGAAGCTCCACCAAGGCGTGGATATTCAGCCCCACGGCATCGCCAACCAAATCCCGGTCCGCCACCATGCCGAAATCCGAGCGGCGCAGCGTGCCCGAGATCAAAAAATCAGCCGTGCCCGCAGCCGGGGCGCTGACCAGCCGCGCATTCATATCCTGCATCCGCGTCACGCCGCGAATCGTCAACGCGCCATGAATTTTAAACCGCGTGGGCGTCAGCACGGTGATGGTAAGGCTGCGGAACGTGACCGTGGGAAACTTTGCGGCGTCGAAATACGCGGCGGAGCGGAGCGTGGAGACCGCCAGCGGCACGGACATGGTAATCGCGGAATCATCGACGGACACATTCACCATGCTGTTTTCCGGGTTCTGGAAATCCAGCGTGAGATGGCCGGTGAAGCGGGGGAAATAGCCCTGCATGCCGAGCAGGCCGGAGGTGGTGAATTCTATCGTGGCGTAGCGCGAGTCGAGCGCATAAGGCACGGGGCTAGCCCGCGCTTGCGGCGCGCTGGCCAAGGCCAGCAGCAAAACCATGCCAATCCGCACAAAGCGGGGGAACCGGGATAAAGCCATGCCGCCAAACTCCAGGTTCAAACGTCCAAGGCTTGAAAAACGCCACGCGGTTCAGCGCGTGGCGTGAGTCACTTTGGATACTTATACACCAAAAACCTGTTGGCGGTTGGATTATATTTCAGGCTTAATCCCGTAACGAAGTCGTAATGTCAGACCAGCACGCGCCCGGCAACCGCCTTCAGCTTCTCCAGCACCGCCGGGTCACGGGCTTCCGGCGCGGTGATCAGCGCGTATTGCAGCGCCGTGTCGCAGCCATGCGGGCACGCGCCACGCGGGGCGGAGAGGCGCGGCAGCACCTCCTTCACCACCGAGCGCGCCTTGTCCGCATTGCCCAGCAGCACCTTGATCACCTGATCCACCGTCACGGCGTCGTGGTCCTCGTGCCAGCAATCATAATCGGTGACCATGGCCACGGTGGCGTAGTCCATCTCCGCCTCGCGGGCGAGCTTGGCCTCGGGCATGTTGGTCATGCCGATCACCGAGCAGCCCCAGCTGCGGTACAAATTGCTCTCGGCCAGGGTCGAGAATTGCGGCCCCTCCATCACCAGATACGTGCCGCCGCGGGTATAGTTCAGCCCCAGCGCCTTCATGCTGTCCTCCAGCGCGTCGCCGATGCGCCCGCAGGTGGGGTGCGCCATGGAGACATGCGCCACGCAGCCCGGCCCGAAGAAGCTCTTCTCCCGCGCGAAGCTGCGGTCGATGAACTGGTCCACTATAACGAAATGCCCCGGCGGCAGCTCTTCCTTCAGCGAGCCAACGGCGGACATGGAGATGATATCCGTCACCCCCACGCGCTTCAGCGCGTCGATATTGGCGCGGTAGTTGAGGCTGGAGGGCGAGAGCTTATGCCCGCGCCCGTGGCGGGGCAGGAACACGACCTTGGTGCCGTGGAACTGGCCGATCAGCAGCTCGTCGGACGGATCACCCCAGGGCGTCTCCACCTTCTCCCAGCGCGTATCGGTCAGGCCCTCGATATTATACAGCCCCGACCCGCCGATAATGCCGATCACCGGCTGCTTCGTCTCGCTCATCTGATGCTCCCAGAACGGTAAAACCTGGGGGCGCTTTACGGGGTTTTGGCAGGCGAGGCAAAAAGAATGCCGCCTTTTCGTAAAAAGGCGGCACCCAAAAAACTCTTATTCGTAAGAGCCGATTAGAACGGAATCTCGTCGTCCAGATCATTGCCCGGGCGCGTGTCCCAGCCGCCCACGGCACGGGCCGGGGCCTTGGCGGGTGCTGCGGCGCGGGGTGCCAGCGCGCCGTAATCGTCCCCGCCGCCCATGCCGGCATTGCCGCCCGCCTTATCCAGCAGCACCAGCTCGCCGCCGAAGCGCCCGAGCATGATCTCGGTGGTGTAGCGGTCCTGGCCGGACTGGTCGGTCCATTTACGGGTCTGCAGCTTGCCCTCCAGATACACCTTGGAGCCCTTGCGCAGATATTTCTCCGCCACCTCGCCGAGACGGTCGTTCATGATGACGACGCGGTGCCACTCGGTCAGCTCCTTGCGCTCGCCGCTCATCTTGTCGTTCCAGGTGTCGGAGGTCGCGACGGTGAGGTTCACGATCTTCATGCCCGACTGCGCGTTGCGGACTTCCGGGTCCTTGCCCAGATTGCCCACCAGAATAACCTTGTTCACACTACCGGCCACGCGGATCTCCTAAACCAAAAATTGTCGTTCAGCTTAACGCATCCCGCGCCGCTTAACCACAATTGCATTGTGGCGGACAACTCCCTATCTTGCAAGAACATTGCAGGAACACTGAGGCTGACATGGCGGAAGACAAAGGTGCCGGGTTCATCACCGTGCGCGGCGCGCGTGAGCATAATCTCAAGAATATCGACATCCAGATCCCCCGCGAGCAGCTCACCGTCATCACCGGCCTCTCCGGTTCGGGCAAATCCTCTTTGGCGTTCGACACGATCTATGCCGAAGGCCAGCGCCGCTATGTGGAGAGCCTCTCCGCCTATGCCCGCCAGTTCCTGGAGCTGATGGGCAAGCCCGACGTCGATTCCATCGAGGGCCTGTCCCCCGCCATCTCCATCGAGCAGAAAACCACCTCCAAGAACCCGCGCTCCACCGTCGGCACGGTCACCGAAATCCACGACTATATGCGCCTGCTCTGGGCGCGCGCGGGCGTGCCGTACTCCCCCGCCACCGGCCTGCCCATCGAAGCGCAGACCGTGAGCCAGATGGTGGACCGCGTGCTGGCGATGAAGGAGGGCACGCGCCTGCTGCTGCTCGCCCCCGTCATCCGCGACCGCAAGGGCGAGTACAAGAAGGAACTGGCCGAACTCCAGCGCAAGGGCTTCACCCGCGCCAAGATCGACGGCAAGCTCTACGAACTCGATCAGGCCCCGGTGCTGAACAAGAAGCTGAAGCACGAGATCGAGGCCGTGGTGGACCGCGTGGTGGTCAAGCCCGGCATCGAGCAGCGCCTCGCCGATTCCTTCGAGACGGCGCTCAGCCTCACCGACGGCATCGTCTACGCCGAGGACGCTGATAATGGTGCGCGCACCGTGTTCTCCGCCCGCTTCGCCTGCCCGGTCTCGGGCTTCACCATCGAGGAGATCGAGCCCCGTCTGTTCTCCTTCAACTCCCCGCACGGTGCCTGCCCGGTCTGCGACGGTCTGGGCCACGAGATCTATTTCGACCCGCATCTGGTGGTGCCCGACGAGCAGCGCGCGCTGGACAATAACGCCATCGCCCCCTGGTCCGGCGTGCAATCGCCTTATTACGACCAGACGCTGGCCTCGCTGGCCAAGCATTTCGGCATCAGGATGACTACGCCCTGGGAAAAACTGCCCGAGGATGTGCGCGAAAAATTCCTCTACGGCACCAAGGACGAGGTGAAGTTCACCTATAAGGACTCCGCCCGCGCCTATACCGTCACCAAGCCGTTCGAGGGCGTGATCCGCAATCTGGAACGCCGGCTGAAGGAGACCGACTCCGCCTGGGTGCGCGAGGAACTTTCCCGCTACCATGCCGAGCGCCCCTGCGGCACCTGCCACGGCGCGCGCCTCAAGCCCGAGGCTTTGGCCGTGAAGGTTGCGGCCAAGAACCTCGCCGAGGTGGCGGAAATGTCCATCGACGACGCCAAGGCGTGGTTCGACACGGTGGCCGACACGCTCACCCCCCAGCGGTTGGAAATCGCCAGGCGCATCCTGCGGGAAATCCATGAGCGTCTGCAATTCCTGCTCGATGTCGGGCTCAACTACCTCACTCTGGCGCGCGGCTCGGCCACGCTTTCGGGCGGGGAGAGCCAGCGCATCCGCCTCGCCTCGCAAATCGGCTCCGGCCTGACCGGCGTGCTTTATGTGCTGGACGAACCCAGCATCGGCCTGCACCAGCGCGACAATGAACGCCTGCTCGGCACGCTCAACCGGCTGAAAAACCTCGGCAACACCGTGCTGGTGGTCGAGCATGACGAAGACGCCATCCGCGCCGCCGACCACCTGATCGACATGGGGCCGGGTGCCGGCGTGAATGGCGGCCACGTCATCGCCGAGGGCACGCCGAAACAGGTGGAGGCGAACCCCAAATCCATCACCGGCGACTACCTCTCCGGCCGCCGCTCCATCCCCGTGCCCACCCGCCGCCCGTTGCAGAAAGGGCGGGCGGTGAAGATCGTCGGCGCGCGCGGCAACAACCTCAAAAACGTCACCGCCGAATTCCCGCTCGGCGTGTTCACCTGCGTCACCGGCGTCTCCGGCGGCGGCAAGTCAACACTGGTCATCGACACGCTCTACAAAGCCATCTCGCGCCGCCTGATGGGCTCGGGCGAAGTCCCGGCCCCGCATGAGCGCATCGAGGGGCTGGAACAGCTCGACAAGATCATCGACATCGACCAATCCCCCATCGGCCGCACCCCGCGCTCCAACCCCGCCACCTATACGGACCTCTTCGCCCCCATCCGTGACTGGTTCGCCGAGATGCCGGAGTCCCGCGCACGCGGCTACAAGCCGGGGCGCTTCTCCTTCAACGTCAAAGGCGGGCGCTGCGAGGC
>DAIDJU010000130.1 GCA_027451225.1 Acidocella sp.
GCGGGGCAATCCCGGCGATGGCGGCCTGCACCGCCGCCCGGGCGCTGGCGAAATCCTGCCCCTCGCGCGCCGCGTGCAACAACGCCTTGGACGGAACGCAACCGGAGTTCAGACAATCCCCGCCCATCTCGGCACGCTCGATAAGCGTGACCCTGGCCTTGAGCGCGCTGGCCACATAAGCCGCCACCAGCCCCGCTGCACCGCCGCCGATCACCACGATATCACGGTCGAAACGTTTTGGTTTTGTCCAGCGCGCATAAAGCCGCCTTGCGGTTAGCGCGTCGCGCAAGCGCGGGGCCAGCAAAGGCAGCGTCGCCAAGAGCACCAACGCCGTCACCAGGCGGGGCGTTAGAATGGCGCCGTGAGTGGCCAAGCCGCCTAGGCTAGCGCCGGCGTTCACGTAGATGATGGTGGCGGGCAGCATGCCGATCTGGCTGGCCAGGTAGAAGCGGGACAGTGACAGGCCGGTGAGTCCCGCCAGCAGATTGACCACGAAATAGGGAACGGCGGGCACCAGCCGCAGCGAGATCAAATAGAAGACACCATCTTTGGCGATGCCCGCATCGATGCGCGCAGACAGGCCAGGAAACCGTGCCAGCGCAAAACCACGCAGCAAATAGCGCGCAGCCAGAAACGCCAGACTGGCGCCAATGGTCGCGGCGAATGAGACCAGTATGCTGCCTTCCACCACACCAAACAGCGCGCCGCTCGCCAGTGTCAGCACCGTGGAGGCGGGCAAAGAGAGCGCGGTGAACGCAACATATGCCAGAAAAAACAATCCGGCCGCGGCAACAGGGTGCGCTGCCACATTGCCGCGCAATGCGTCGATTTGCCCGCTGATCCAGCCCGGCCCAAGATGAAGCGTACCCGCCGCCAGAATGGCGATGAGCAGCACCAGCCCGGCAAGCAAAATAAACCGGCGGCAATTCATCGCACACTCATGCAGGAGGACGCGCCGAATACGCAAAACCGGGCACAATGCGGGTGGTCGAAGGTGACGGGCTTTGCCGCTTCGGCCAGCGTGCAGCCCAGATCGAAGCGCGGCTCGAACGGCAGCAAGGTGCAGGCGACGATCGATACATCCAGCCCCCCCTTGCGTTGCACCACCATCCGCGCGGTGCGGCACATGGCATCCGCCCCAAGTGGGCGCAACGCCGCCCAGGCCGCGGCGCTCACACCGGGTGTTGCGGCGGGCACGCTCATCTCCGGGAACAGCACCAGATGCTGCGCGTCATAGGCGTCGATGTCCCAGCCCTGGCCGCGGAACAAAGCCGCGAACCCGGCGCGGGTGGCGGCCTCATCTTCCTCGGCGGGGTCAAAGCGGGCAGCGATGGAGGGCACGAAGCCAGCCGCCAGCAATGCCGAAACCCCCTCCAGCGCGGGGGTCCAGGCGCGCGGGCCACGCAAGACCGCGTGCCCTGCTTCCGTGTAATGGTCCAGCGAGACGCGCAGATGCAGATCCCGCCCGGCAAGCTTGCGTAACGCTGGCAAATGGTGGCGCAGCGGGGTCATCGCATTGGTCAGCACCAGAACGCGCAAGCCGCGATCGAGAGCGGCTTCGAGCATCTGCATGATCTTGGGATTCATGAAGGGCTCGCCGCCGGTGAATGCCACTTCGCGCAGCTCCGGGTGACGCCAGGCGGCTTCATCCAGCAAGCTGCGAACGGCGGCAAGGCTAAGCCAGGACAACGCATCATTGCGCGGGCTGCTTTCGATATAGCAGTCCTTGCAGGCCAAATTACAAAGCGTGCCGGTGTTGAACCATAGCGTCTCCAGCCGCTCCAGCTTCACCTGCGCGTCCGGCTTGGGCATGTCGGGCAAGGGCGTGGCGGTGGCCGCGCGCTCCGCATGCGGCAGGATATCGAGGTTCGGCCAGATGCCGGTTTCCAGCGCCTGCGCATAGTCCTCCGGCAGGCCAGCCACGCGCATGGCGGCGGCGGCTTGCCCGTAATCGTAATGCAGCGGGTGCGGGGTAAAAGCCAGATGATCGTCCTGGTCTTCGACGATGGCGTACCAGCCGCGCGCTGTTCCGTCATTGGCGGGTAGGCCGATGGCGCCCGCATTATGCCAAACCCGGCCATCCTTCAGGGCGCGCGTGAAGGGCAAGCCGCAATGGCCGGCGATCACGCCATCCGTCCCGACCAAATCCAGTTCCTGGGCGAAAACCTCGTCCGGGTCCGAG
Organism: Acidocella sp.; assembly: GCA_027451225.1. Taxonomy (GTDB): domain Bacteria; phylum Pseudomonadota; class Alphaproteobacteria; order Acetobacterales; family Acetobacteraceae; genus Acidocella. The sequence continues at coordinate 2,183 of DAIDJU010000130.1, forward strand.
GCAAAGAGAAACCGGTTGATCCGGCTTGGCGCGCCATGAAGCGCCGCCAGACGGTGGCGGCCCAGACGCAGATCCAGCCGCTGGGGCAACGCCGCCATCCAGGCGCGGTCGTCATCGCCCACCCGCGCGCTGGCGTAGGCAAACCAGGCCGCGGAGAGACGGTCGCAGGCCGAGCCGGGCGTGAAGCCGCAGCCGCAATCGGCCGCGCCTTCGGCGAGTTGCTCCTCGCAATTGCCCATCACTGTGGGGATGCCGGCTTCGCGGATCAGCGCCAGGCAGGGGACCGGATCGGCGCCATAAGCCACGATATCGCCGGTGCAGATCATCCGCTCCGGCGGGATGCCATGGTGCCGCGCGGCAGTGAACAACGCTTGCAGTGCCTGGAGATTGCTATAGACGCCCCCAAATAGCAGCGCTTTGCCGGTCAGGATCAATTCAGACATTCGGGACCAGGTTTTCCAGCGCCAGCCCGCGCGCCTCGACGCCGCCGCGCAGACGCCAGACCAGGATCGTGACCGCCCCCAGCGCCCAGGCGGCCGCCAGCAGCAGCAGCGCGGCGGCCATGCTGCGCGCGCCGACATACCCCACCACGAAGGGCGAAAGCGCCGCGCCGATGCGCCCCACCGTCACCGACACCCCGATGCCGGTGGCACGCAGCGCGGTGGGGAAGAGTTCGGAGAAGGTTGGATAAGCGGCAATCCAGCTGCCAGTAGCGAGCAGATTGACCAAGGCGAAGCCCAGCATGATCGCCCCGGCGCCCAGCGAGGTCACGGCGGCAAATCCCACCAGCCCCAGGGCGGTGGCAAGGTAGAAGCCACCCACCGTCCAGCTGCGCCCCACACGGTCCAGCAGCCCGGCCGCTGCTAGCCCGCCAAGCGCCGCGCCCACGCTGCCCACCAGATAGAACAGCGGCAGCGAAGTGGGCGGCAGATGCAGCGCCGGCAGCACGACGATGGGCAGGAACGCAAACAGCCCATAATAGCCCGTGGCCTCCGCGAAATCGAGCGCAGCGCCCAGCATGAGGCGCCCCGGATATTGTCGCATCAGGCGCGAAAACTGCCCGGCCTCGCGCTTCACGCGCGCAATGACCGGCGGCGCTGAGGCCGGGATAAAATTGGTCAGCCCAGCTTCTATGCCCTCGACGATGGCTCGCGCGTCGTCTCCCCGCCCGGCTTCTAATAGCCAGCGCGGGCTTTCGGGCAGATGGCGGCGGAACCAGGCGGCGGACAGCGCCACCAGGCCGCCAATCCCAAACACCACGCGCCAGCCAAACTCTGGCGGCAACGCTGAGAAGACCAGCCAAGCCAGCAGCGCCGCGACAAAACTGCCCAACGGCCAGAAATTCAGCACCAGGGCCGCTGCCCGCCCGCGTGAGCGGCTGGGCACCAACTCGGTAATGGCGGCATTGATGGCCGAATATTCCGCGCCCACGCCAATGCCAGCAATGAGCCGCAAGGCGAGCAGGCTGGCGAGGTTTGGCGCGAAGCCCGTGACCAATGTCGCCAGCCCATACACCACCAGACTGACCAGAAACACGCGGCGACGGCCGAACCTATCGGAGAGCACGCCAAAACCGGACGCGCCGAGCATAAGTCCCACAAACCAGGCCGCCAGCAGCATGGACATACCATCGCTCCCCAGATGAAAGCGGTTGCGTAGCGCGCCCATCACATTGCCGATCAGCGTGACCTCAAAGGCGTCCAGCGCCCAGCCGAGGCCAAACAGCAGTACGGCCATGGTGTGAAAGCGGTTCCAGCGCAGAGTGGAAAGTGTGTCGAGTAGGGCGGTGTTGTTGGGCGTTTCCATGCCGACTCCAAAAGAATGGCTCAAACTGTTCTTCGCTCGCGTGGAGGCAAAGGTTACAGCCTCTCCGAGAAATAATTGTAAGGGCCGAAGCGTCCCGGCCTGTTTGAGGCGGCATGCCAACGACACAGCTTGGTAAAAAACGGCGAGCCGCCTCTTTTAATATATCGATCGTTCTATTATTTATAGGCTGCCACCAGGAATCCATTATGTCCCGTCCACGTGTCCTCAATGATGATGAGTTGCTCGACCGCGCCCGTGATATTTTCTGGCGTCAGGGCTATGCCGCCACGTCTCTGCGCGACCTGACAGCAGCGACCGGCCTGAGCTCCGCGGCACTATATAACCGGTTTGGCGACAAGGCCGGCTTGTTCCGCGAAGTTCTGCGCCGCTACGCCGATACCGGGCTCAGCGCCGAACGCTTGCCGCGCTTGGCGGCCCTGCCAGACCCCCGTGCCGCCATCACTGGGTTTTTTGAAGATCTGCTGGCTCTGTCCGAAGCGGCGAACACGCCGTCCGGCTGCCTGCTGATCAACACCGTCCTGGATGGCGGCGCCGAGGCGCCGGAAACCCGCGCGCTCGTGCGTGAGCGCCTGGGCGAGGTGGAGGTATTTCTGCGTACACAGATTGAGCGCTCCAAGGCCAAGGGGCTGTTGCCCGCGAGGATCGACCCGCCGGTTGCCGCCGAGGGGCTGTTCGGCACGGTGCTGGCACTGCGCGTGATAGCCCGGCTGGACCCCGACCCGGTTCGCCTGCGCCGCCTGATCGCGGCAGGGCTGAGCCCGCTTGGCCTGTCCGTGCCTGCCGCGACTTCACCATAAACGGAGAGATGGTTATGCCCGCCCCCCTGCATGGCATTCAAGCCTGTGTGTTCGACGCCTATGGGACGTTGTTCGATTTCGCATCGGCGGCCGCGCGCTGCCCGGATATTCCCGATGCCGCTCGCGCCCCTTTGAGCGCGGTTTGGCGGGACAAGCAGCTGCAATATACGTGGCTGCGCGCCTTGCAAGGTGCCTACGCCGATTTCCGGCAGGTGACGGCGGAGGCGCTGGATTTCGCGCTGGAGACGCTGGGCCTGGCCTCGCCCGCCAGGCATGCGGCCCTGATGGCGCTCTATGACACGCTGGACGCCTTTCCCGAAGTCCCTGCGCTGCTGAAAACTCTGCGCGCGGCAGGGTTGAAAACCGCCATTCTCTCCAACGGCACGCCGGACATGCTCACCAGTGCCATCAGCAGCGCCGGGCTGGACGGGCTGTTCGATGAGGTACTCTCGGTGCATCCGCTGCGTACCTACAAGACCGATCGGCGCGTGTACCAGTACGCGTTGGACAAGTTGGACCTGCCCGCCGCCGCCATCAGCTTTCAATCCTCCAATGGCTGGGACGCTCACGCAGCAGCCGATTTCGGCATGCAGGTCGTCTGGTGCAACCGCTATGGCCAAAAGCCCGAGCGCCTGCCTGGCCGCCCCGCCCGTGAGATCACCTCCCTCGCCGCCTTGCCCGCCTGTCTGGGACTGGGCGCTTCTTAAACCGCGACAACATCAGGAGCCTTATAAATGACTGCTGAAGCCAAACTCTCTCTGCCCGCGCTCACACTTGAAACCGCGCCCGTGCGCGCCCGCGCCGTACTGGACACCGCCAAAGCGCAGGTAGGGTTCATTCCCAACATGTATGCCAACATGGTCAATTCCCCCGGCCTGCTGCAAACCTACCTGGATGGCTATGCCCGCTTCCGCGCTGAGTCTGGCTTTTCCCCGGTCGAGCAGGAGGTCGTATTTCTGGTGATCAGCCGGGCCAACGGGTGCAATTACTGCACCACCGCGCACAGCATGATCGCCGACAAAATGTCCAAAGTCCCCGCCGATGTTTTGGCGGCACTGCGCAGCGGCGGCGCCATCAACGACCCGAAGTTGGCCGCGCTCGCGACTTTCACGCAGGTCATGTTCGACACGCGCGGGCTGCCAACTGAGAAAGATCTCGAAGCCTTCCACGCCGCCGGATATACCGACCGCCATGCGCTGGAGATCATTCTCGCCATGGCGGTGAAGACGCTCAGCAATTACGCCAACCATCTCTTCCATACCGAAGTGGATGAGATGTTTGCTGGCTACCGCGTGAGCTGATTTTTGTGTTTGGGCGTGCCATGTGCACGCCCAAACACACCCATGGCAGGGAAATGCAAGGAAGTCGTAACGATAACGATCACTCACGTACTCCGTTTGCAGAAACGGGCGATCAACGCATCAAGCGACAGTAGCCCGCCGCCTTGGGAAATCAGCACCAGCATCATTGCCGCCCACTGGATATGGGTTGGCCAAGCTTGTGGGTAGACGAAGATTTCGATGACCGCCGTCATCCCCAGCAGCGCCAGCGCGGCGAAGCGCGTACCCAGACCCAGGAGCAGCAAGGGGGGCATGACCACCTCCTGCGTTACCGCCATATAGGCGGCAAAGGTGGGTGGCAGCAGCGGCACCTGATAGGAATTGGCGAACATGTAGAGCGTGGTATCCCAGTTTGAGAGATGCGTCTGTGCCGAGCTCCAGAATACCTGCGCCAATGCCACGCGGGCGGTGAGCGCCACAAGCCAGTAGGGGATGCGTCTGAATAAACCGATGACCATATCAACCAACCGGAGTGGTTGCGTCATTATCGAGGCGGACATGGTAGCTCCTCTGTTGCTTTTGGGGTGATGCCGCTGAACAAGCCGTATGAGAGCAGCAGCCCCAGGGCTTGGGCAGCTTCTTCTTCGCCGATAACGGCAAGCGCTGGGTCAAGCGGAAAGCCGCTTGCCAATGTCAGCGCGAGATCGAACATTGCAGGTGAAATCTCGATGATCTCCAATGATCCGCGCGGACGAAGGATGATAAGCGGGGCGACGCTGTCGTCAGGTAGTATACCGGCCAAGCGGTTATCATCTTCCTCCAGAACTGCCGCCCAAATAGCTTGCGCGTCTCGGCGTAGCGCCAGCAGCGACAGCGACGGATGGCCGATAAAACTGAAACTCTCCGGCGCGTGAGCCAAGGATTGCGGGTCGAGCGGGGGAGTTTCTGCGGCATGCAGGGCGTGATGCACCGCCCAGTCCAACCAGGCTACATCGGCAAGATAAGGTAACTGTCCTGCCAATGCGCTGGCGGCCAGATAGGCGGGAAAGGCCTCGCCATAGAGATGCAGATCGGCATTACGCGGCGGTTGAGCCAAGACAAATTGCTCAGCATAGGCATAGAAACAATCCTCGCCGATCAGTTTGAGCGTTGCGGGAAAGGCAAGTTTCAGCGTCAGAGTAAGATTGCCGCGCACATTATTGCGGTATACCGCCAGACCACTTGGCGTTTCGTTTGTGGATATAGCCAGCAACGCCGCTTGAAATTTCTTCTGCCGGTCACGCAACGAGTACACGGTTCGCGCTCCTTGCTTGGGCGTCGAGACGGGTCTGCGCCAGCGCTGCTTCTTCCAGAAGCACACTCAGCGCGGGCAGACGGGCGTCACGCTCGATCATTACCGGACGCGGGCCGATGATACGTAGCGCCTCATCAAATAGTGCCCACACAGCCGGGGAAATCGTGCAGTCATGTGTGTCTAACAGCGACCCTGCTGATTCGGCCTCGCCGGGCTTGTGACCAGCGAGATGATACTCCGTCACCGCCTCACGCGGGAGTGCCCGCAGATAGGTTTGCGCATCCCAGCCGTGGTTATGAGCGGATACGAAAATATTGTTGATGTCGCAGATCAGGCCACACCCGGTACGGTGCGAAACTTCCGCCAAAAAATCCGGCTCGGGAATTGTTGATTCTGGAAACTGCAGATAGGTCGTAGGGTTTTCAACAAGAATCTGGCGTTTGAGCACCTCCTGCGCATGTGCCACGTTACGGCAGAAAATCTCCAGACTTTCCTCATGCAACGGCAGTGGCAGCAAATCGGCCAGATGCGTTCCGTCCGCACCCGTCCAGGCCAGGTGCTCCGAGACCAGGAAGGGGGCGATACGTTCGGCCAATACCCTAAGGCGTTCAAGATGCGTGTCGTCCACGCCTGTAGCACTGCCAAGCGAGAGCCCGACCCCGTGCAATGACACCGGATAATCAGCACGCACGCGCTCCAAAACAGCGAGCGCCGGGCCGCTGAGATAATTCTCGCTGTGCACCTCGACCCAGCCGGTTGAAGGTTGCATGGCAAGAAAATCGGCATGGTGTGGCAGGCGCAATCCGATTCCGGCGGAAGCTGACGTAAGCATCTTCATATCCTTTGAAGTTACGGATGGGCGGGCGCTTGATGGCGCAGCGCGCCGTACACCCAGCCCATCTGCGCGCCAAAGATCATGTGCAACATGAGTGTCGCCACGGGTGCCATCAGCCCAAGATTCAGGCCAAACATTCCGGCGCCGGCCATTGGCATGAGCACGACCATCATCATCAGCCAGGCGCCGGTGGCGAATACGATCCCTTTCAGCCAATAAGGGCCAGGCAGGGAGCGGGCGAGGAAGGCGAAGAGCACACCCCAAGCAACTGTGCCGATAAGAAAGTGGGCGCACCATGCCAAAACCGCGCCACCCAGCATATGGCCTAGCATGGCAATGACATCCAGTTGCGGCATCACGCCCATCATCTGCTTCATGAGCATCAGCACGGAAAGCGTGATGGTGGCGGCAAAGCCGGCAATCAAGCCGCTCGATACTTTGTTCATGATAAACTCCTGTGTCCGGGTATTGGAGGCAATGGCGCCGCCTTTGGGGCAGACGCCGTGCCAAAGTTACGAGGCTTTGCCCGGTGTCAGGGAACCGCCGGCGATCTTCTCGCAATCGCCCTGCGGCAGCAGCACGAAGGAAGCAGGGTCGCGCGCCATCGTCGCCTGCCCCGCGCAGGAATGGGTGCCGGCGGCGCAGTCATTTCGGCCAATGGCGTTCACGCCATAGCATTTCTGCAAATGCTCCGCGGCCATCTTCGCCTTGTTGGCTTGCTGCTGGGGGGACATGGTCTGGGCGGAGGCAACAACCGGCGCTGCGGCGGCAATGCCGATAGCGGCGGTGAGAATTTTGGCGGTCAGGTTCCGGCGATCCATGAATTAACTCCTTGCTGAAGCGCAGCCGCAAACAGGCTGCATCTCATTGTTCGCGGGCAAGGAAGCAAAGGTTACAGGCTGCGCAAAAATATTATTCCGTATCAGCCGAAGATGCGGCGGGGGCATGGAATGGCTGCATCAACAGCGCCGTCAGCCGCGAATCGCCCGGCGCGCGGAATAGCTCTAATCCTATGTCCATGGCCATATGCCCCAGCTTGGGTTGGGCGCGGTAGGTGCCGAACAGCCGGTCCCACCAGGGCAGATTGAAGCCGTAATTGCTGTTGGTCTCCGCGCGCAGCACGGAATGATGCACGCGGTGCATGTCCGGCGTCACCACCAGCAGGCGCAGCAGCCGGTCCAGCCGCACTGGCAAAGCCAGGTTGCTATGATTGAACAGAGCCGTGGCGTTGAGGATGATCTCAAACAGCAGCACCGCCAGAGGCGGCACCCCCAGCGCGAGCACCACAGCCATTTTAATCAGCATCGAGAGCATGATCTCAAAGGGATGGAACCGCGCTCCGGAGGTCACGTCCAGATCGAGATCGGCATGATGCATACGGTGCAGCCGCCAAAGGAGCGGTATTTTGTGGAACACCACATGCTGCGCATAAATCGCCAGATCCAGCGCCAGCAACGCCAGGATGATTTTCATCCAGCCGGGTAGCGCCACCAGGTTCAACAGCCCCCAGCCACGTTGTGCGGCCCATAGCGCCACGCCCAGCGCCACCACGGGGAAGACCAGCCGCACGGCCAGCGCATCCACCAGCGCGATGCCGAGATTGCCGGGCCAGCGGCGTAACCTTGGCTGTGTGCGCACCCGGCGCGGCCAAGCTGTCTCTGCGCCCGCCAGCAGTGCCAGCAGACCGAGTGACAGCCCAATCCGCAGATGGGCTGCCTCAGCGAGAACCGAAGACATCGTACGCTTTCATGAGAGCAAATTCGGAGGCGATGAAAAAATATTCAAGTCCCCCTGTAACCTTGCCGCGCCTGAACACGAACAGCTTCATAGCGGTATTCGGATGGTCCGGCGCCGCCCCACTGAAAAAGGATATCCGCAATGAAGTTCAAAGCCTCCATGCTCACCTTGGGTGCCGCTGTTTCGCTCGGCGGGCTTGTCGCCGCCACCACACCTATGCTCGCCCGCGCGGCTTGCGCTGGACAAAGCACAGCGAGCTGTGCGGGCAAGACCGGCGCGTGTGCGGGTAAAACGGGCGCTTGCGCGGGCAAGACCGGCGCCTGCGCGGGTAAGTGCAAGGCCAATTAATGCCCCCCGGACGCGGGGCGACATCCCGCGTCCTTATTTTTTACCCGGAGAAAAACAATGACTCGTCAGGCTTTGCTTAGCGCCTTATGTGGCATTGCCCTACTCGTAGCGCCGGCCGCCCGCGCCGCCACCATCAAGCCCTATACCCAGGCTGCTTACAACGCGGCGCTGCAGAACGGCACGCCGTTGGTGGTACATGTTGAGGCGAGCTGGTGCCCAACATGCAAGGCGCAGCAGGAGGTTTTGAAGAGCCTGGAAACCGACCCGCGCTATGCAAAGGTGGAAATCCTGGATGTGGATTTTGACGCGCAGAAGCCAGTGGTGCGGCAACTCCATGTGCAGATGCAGAGCACGCTGATTGCCTACCACGACGGCACGGAAGCCGCGCGCGTGACCGGTATCACCTCCAAGGCGGATATCGAGAGGCTATTGAATTATGCCGTGAAGGGCTGAGCCATGTTCGCCGCCGCAAGTTTCGCATTGCTGGCAGGGTTGCTGTCCACGCTCTCGCCTTGCGTTATCCCCGTACTGCCGTTGGTGTTGGGCGCGGCAGCTTCGGCGCACAAAGCTGGCCCCCTGGCATTGGCGGGCGGCGTGGCTCTGGCTTTTACCGCATTAGGGCTGTTTGCCGCGACACTGGGCTTTTCGCTGGGGCTGGATCTCAGCACCTTCCGGCTTCTGGCAGCGGCGCTGCTTCTGGCGCTCGGCCTGTTGCTGCTCATTCCCCGCGCGCAAACATGGCTCGCAACGGCGGCCGGACCGTTCGGCAATTGGATGAATAGCCGGTTTGGCGGCAGGACGGGCACAGGCTGGCGCGGGCAATTCGGCATCGGGCTGTTGCTCGGCAGCATCTGGACGCCCTGTGCCGGGCCAACCCTGGGCGCCGCGACCCTGCTTGCCGCTCAGGGAAGGGATTTCACGCAGGTGCTGGCAGTGATGCTGGCCTTTGGCATTGGCACGGCCCTGCCGCTGCTGGGGCTGGGCATCCTCTCCCGCGCCACGCTGCAGCGCCTGCGGGGCGGCATGATGGGGGCTGGCAGAACCGGAAAAGCCCTGCTCGGTGGCGGGCTGGTGGCGGTGTCATTGCTGATGCTCACGGGGCTTGATCATCCGCTCGAGACGCTGCTCACCAACGCCTCCCCCGTCTGGCTCACCACTGTCACGGCGAGGTTCTGATGGAAAGCTTTGAGGAACAAGCCCAAGCCGCTGTCGAACTGGTCTCAGCTCTTGCTGAGATGGAAAATGCGGGGCGCAACATCGTCACTACCTTGCTAGACGGCGCGGACTTCCTCGCACTCGAGCATTACCCGCCCGACGATGTGCGCGACCCAGAAACGAATGCGCAATATTATTTCCACGCCCATCGCAGGACGGTGGAGAGTGGGCATATTCATTGCTTTCTACGCGATGCTGAGAACAGGCTGACTCATGTCGCCGCCATCGGGCTGGACCAAACCGGCCGCCCGGCTCGCATGTTCACCACCAACCTGTGGGTCACGGCGGATCTGTTCACGCCGGCTGAAACTTTGATCGAACAATTGCCTCACATGAACTGGTCCGCCGCCCCTGGCCCCAAACCCGTGAACCGGGCGCTCGGCGCCTTATTCATGCTGTACCGTAGTGAGATCGCGGCACTTCTGCGCCGCCGTGATGCGCGGCTGGCGCGTCATGCCGCCGCCATTGCGCCGGCCGATCCGCTCGAGGACGAAAGGCTTGAAGTTCTGAGCACGGCGCGGATCAACCTGTCGGCCACGCTGGCGCGGCTGCGTGCCAGACTGGCGCGCACCGATGAGTAGCACCCTCGCCAATTGGCAGATAACGGGGCAGCCGGTAGAATCGCCCGCAGCGAGAGGGCGGATGGCTGAGGAGGATTCCAATTGGCGGATATGGATGGCGGCGGCGCAAGCTGGGGATCAGCGCGCCTATGCCGCCCTGCTGACTGAAGCATTACCCTGGCTGCGCCGCAGGGCGCGGACACGCTGGCCGGGTTCCAGCGCCGCCGATATCGAGGATATGGTGCAAGAAACGCTGCTGGCGCTGCACCAGAGCCGCCACCTCTATGATCCGGCGCGCCCTGTGCAGCCTTTCCTGTTCGGCATTCTCAAGCTGCGCGGCGCGGAAATCCGCCGCCGCCGCCATCGCCACACCAGCCACGAAACCGCGCTTGAAGACATGCCCGCAGATACCAGCGCATTGATGACACATGGGACACAAGAGCATGACGCCGAGCAGGCGGGGCTGCAAAAAGCGCTGGCCAGCTTGGGCGAGCGTGATCGGCACGTACTTGGCTTACTTAAAATTCGCCAGCTTTCGCTTAAAGAAGCCACGGTCGAAACCGGGATGAGCGTGGCGGCGCTGAAAGTGGCGTCATTCCGAGCCGTGCAGCGGCTGAAACAGGCCCTGAAAGGGGGCGCAGATGAAGAGTGAGGATTTAATCGCGCAATTGGCGCGGGACGTGGCGCCGGTTCGCAGGTTGCCTTCACCAAGCGCGCTAATGGCGCGTTGGCTGTTGGTCACCCTGCCGGTTTTGGCGGCCGTCACGCTGATGATGGGGCTGCGTCCGGGCATTGTCGATCTGCTGATGCAACCGCGATTCATGCTAACCGAAGGGCTCGCCGCGGCCACGATGGTGATTTCCGCCTACGCTGCCTTCTGCGCCGGCCGGCCGGACGAACCGGCGTGGAAGCTTTTCATGCCGGTAGCGGCCTTTCTCGTGTGGCTGGCTGAGTTAGGGCGGCAATGTTTCGTGCTCTCGGTGCAAACAAACGGCGCCGCGCTTGTGTTGCATGCTGACTGGCTGTGCGTGCCCGCCATCGCCATGACCGCGCTGGTCCCCGCCGCGGCTATGGTGTGGCTGCTGCGCCGTAGCGCCAAATTCCGGCCCGCTCATGCCTGCTTGTGCAGCACCATGGCGGCGGCCGCCGCCGCCGAACTCGTTCTTCCGCTGTTCCATGCGGCTGACACGATGATGATGGTGCTGGTCTGGCAGATGGGCAGCGTTGTGCTATTCACCATGCTCGGGGCGGCGGCGGCGAGGCTGGGGCTAAACACATTTGGATAGAGCATGTTCTACCTCTTGCGCCGAGGAGTTGCCGCTGGCCTTAGCGTTTTGAGAAGCTGATGAGTAGTCGGCCACATTCAAGCGGGGCCAAGCCCCTGATTGCGC
>DAIDJU010000131.1 GCA_027451225.1 Acidocella sp.
GTCGGTTTCGACAAGGCCATTGGCCTTGAGCGTGCTGCCGGTCTGCACCAGATCGACGATCAGCCGCGACAGCCCCAGCCCCGGCGCCAGTTCCATGGCGCCGTTCAGCGGCACGATCTCGGCCTGGATGCCCTTGGCGGCGAAATGCTTCTTGGCCATGTTGGGGTATTTGCTGGCCACACGGATGCGCGAGGCGCGGGTGAAATCGGTCTGCCCGGCATCGTCCTTGGGCTCGGCCACCGAGATGCGGCACTGGCCGATGCCGAGGTCCAGCGGCGCGTAAACCTCGGGGTAGTCGAACTCTCCCAGCACGTCCGACCCGCAAATGCCGATCTGCGCCGCGCCGAAGGCGACGAAGGTGGCGACATCGAAGGAGCGGACGCGGATGACGTCCAGCTCGGGATGGTTGGTGGGAAAGCGCATGCGGCGCGAGGATTCGTCCGCGTAATCGGCTTCGGGGAAAATCCCGGCGCGGGCCAGCAGCGGCCCGGCGTCCTTCAAGATACGGCCTTTGGGCAAAGCGAGAACGATCGACATGGCGGGGGGATTACCACCGGGGGAAACCCGTTGCTAGGGTGGCGGTTTGAAACATCCCCTTGAATAAACTGACAAAAGTTTTTTGGGTGCCGCCTTTTTTATAAAAAAGGCGATGGAGGCTTTTTGAAAAAGCCCCCAGGCCCCTAAAAACTTTTAGTAAATTCAGATGGTTGTGGCGTCGTCCAGGGCGGTGGCGCGGAGCGCGGCGGGGCGGGCTTGCAGGTGGTGGACATATGTCTCGAAGGCTGGGCGCGGGGGGATGGCGCCAAAGCGCATGCAGTGGCCGAGTTGCGAGCCGACATAGATGTCCGCCGCCGAGAAACTGTCGCCCAGCAGATACGGGCCGGGGGTGAGGGCGGCTTCCAGCGTGTCCAGCACTTCCTCCAGGCTGCCATAGCCGATTGAGGCTTTGCGCGCGGGTGGGATGTGCAGGCCCAGCGCCTTGTCCATCACCGCCGCTTCGAACGGCCCGGCGGCGAAGAACAGCCAGCGGTAATAGGGGCCGCGCTCGCGCGTGCCGGGGGTGGGGGCGAGATCGGCCTCGGGGAAGGCATCGGCCAGATAGGCGATGATCGCCGCTGTTTCGGTGATAACGGTGTGGTCGTGGGTGAGGGCGGGGACTTTGCCCATCGGGTTGATCGCCAGGTAGTCCGGCGATTTCATCTCCGGCCCGTAGGGGATGATCTTCGTCTCGTAAGGCTGCCCGATTTCCTCGAGCGCCCAGCGCACCATGCGGCCGCGAGACGTAGGGTTTGTATAAAAAATCAAGGCCATATCCGCTCCTCCCGCCCTGGATGTTGGACGGGAGGTGGCGGACGGGCAAGGGGGTTAATGCACGAGGCTGGGCTTCATGTCGTGCTGGATGATGGCCGCCGCCGCGAGTGTGGCGTTGGTGGCGATGGCCATGGGCGTGCCGTCCGCCGCGTGAATGGCGAAGGCCGGGCCCTGCTCGGTCATCACGGGTTTGACGAAGGCGATCTCCTCCATGCCCAGCATGGCGAGCTGGTCGGCGGAGATGTGATGAATGTCCAGCACCGTGCCGGGGACGAAATTGGCCGTGCCGTCATGGTCTTTGATGTTCATCGTGATATCCTTTCCTGCCGCTGCGGGCCTTGGAGCCGATCTCACAGCGGCAATGTGTTCAATTTACGGTCACCGGGGCATTCAGCCCCCGGCGTTTTCGGTATCCCTGTCCACCACCCGGGTCGGGGCCACGGCCTTGCTGCCCTGGCCGCGGGAGATGGGGATCGTCTTCACCACCGGCTGCGGCACGGGGCGCACGAGGTCCACATGCAGCAGGCCGTTATCGAGCCACGCGCCCTTGACCTCGATGCCTTCCGCCAGGACGAAGGCGCGCTGGAACTGCCGGGCGGCGATGCCGCGATGCAGGAACACGCGGCCCTGCCCGTCGTCAGTCTGGCGGCCACGGATTACCAGCTGGTTATCCTCCAGGGTGATCTGGAGGTCATCCATGGTGAACCCGGCGACAGCCAGGGTAATGCGCAGCGAAATCGGGCTGAGCTGTTCGATGTTGTAAGGCGGGTAACCGTCCGACGAGTTCTTGGCGGCGCGTTCGATCATCTGCTCCAGATGGTCGAAGCCGAGAAACAAAGGCGAAGTGAATACGCGTGTATTCATGGCGAGGCTCCCCCGAGTTGAGCGAAGCAGGTTGATGGACCCCGAAGGCGTCCGGATGGATATGTTGTCATATCTGGTGCGGGATGCAAGAGGCTCGTTGCAGGAGCAGGCAACGCAGACTACATCCGTGGCATGTTAGAGACACAGACCGAAGCCGAGCTTCTGCCCATCCTGATCTGCCCCGACCCGAAACTGCGCAAAGTGGCCCGCGCGGTGACGCAGGAGGACGCCGAGGAGCTGCGCGAGCTTATCCCCGACATGTTCGCCACCATGTATAAGGCCCCGGGCATCGGCCTGGCCGCGCCGCAGGTGGGCAAGTTGCTGCGGGTGATCGTGGTCGACGTGGCGCCCAAGGACGTGCCGGAGCCGATCGCGCTGATCAACCCGGAGATCATCGCCAAGTCCGAGGAGACGGCGGTGCAGCAGGAGGGGTGCCTGTCCATCCCCGACCAGTATGCCGATGTGGTGCGCCCGCAGCGGGTGACCGTGCGCTACCTGGACGAGAACTTCCACAAGAAGGAGATCGAGGCGGACGGGCTGCTGTCGGCCTGCTTGCAGCATGAGATCGACCATCTGAACGGCGTGCTGTTCGTGGATTACCTCACCCCGCTCAAGCGCAATATCCTGCTCCGCAAGCTGGCCAAGGCGCAGAAGGACATGCAGGCGCGCCAATGACACCGAAGGACGGCGATTTGGCGTCCGCCAAAACGGCGGCCGCAGGGGGCACGCGCGGGGCTGGTGGGGCGGCCGCGCGCCGGAACACGACTCATGGGCATGCTCCGCGGGGAGCAGGCGCATGAAGCTAGCGTTCATGGGCTCGCCGGACTTTTCGGTTCCGGCGTTGCAGGCCTTGGTGAAGGCGGGGCACGAGGTGGCGGTGGTGTACGCCCAGCCGCCCAAGCCCGCCGGGCGGGGGCAGAAGGAGCAGCAATGCCCGGTACATCAGGCCGCCGAGGCGCTGGGCCTGCCCGTGCGCACGCCGCGCAAGCTGCGGGGCAATGAGGAGGAGCTGGCGTTCTTCCGGTCCCTGGGGCTGGAGGCGACCGTGGTGGCGGCTTACGGGCTGATTTTGCCGCAGGCGTTTCTCGATGCGCCGAAGCGCGGCTGCCTGAACATCCATGCCAGCCTGTTGCCGCGCTGGCGCGGGGCGGGGCCGATTCAGGCGGCCATCGCCGAGGGCGATGTGGAGACGGGCATCACCATCATGCAGATGGAGGCCGGGCTGGATACCGGCCCGATGCTGCGGCGCGCGGCGCTGCCGATCGGCGCGCATGACACCGCCGCGGATTTGCACGACGCCCTGGCGGAGATCGGGGCGAGGCTGATCCTGGCCGAGCTGGCTGACCCCAGCACGCCGGTGGCGCAGAACGACGCCCTGGCCAATTACGCGCCCAAGCTCTCGCGCGAAGATGCGCGGCTGAACTTTACCCTGCCTGCCGTGGTGCTGGAGCGGCGCATCCGCGCTTTTACCCCCTGGCCGGGGGCGCTGGGGCTGCTGGGGGACATGGTGATCAAGATCCTGGCTGCCGAGGTGGTGCCGGGCGAGGGCATCCCTGGCGAGATCATCGACGACAAGTTCACCATCGCCTGTGGCGAGGGGGCGCTGCGCCCCACCCGCGTGCAGCGCGCGGGCAAGGCGGCGATGTCCACGGAGGATTTCCTGCGCGGCTTCACCCTGCCGGATGGGGCGCGGTTTTATTGAGAGACGGCTTGAAAATGCTACTCCGGCGGCCATCCGGGGCGCTTTTCTGCGCTTCCGGTGCTCACGTACATGAACGTACGCTCCGCTCCGGTTCTCGAAAAACACCCCGGCTGACGCACCGGAGCGCATTTTGAAGCAGTCTCGGCTCTGGGCGCTGGAAATCGAGTATGACGGCCGGCCCTTCATGGGCTGGCAGCGGCAGAAGCATGGCCTCGCCATCCAGCAGGTGGTGGAGGAGGCGGGTGCGCGCATACGCGGCGGAGCGGAGGTGACGGAGGCTGTCTCCGCCGGGCGTACCGATGCCGGGGTGCATGCGCGGGGCATGGTCGTGCAGATCGAGCTGCCGGAGCTGACGCCGTTCCGCATCCGCGAGGCGATGAATTTCCACCTCAAGCCCAACCCCATTGTGGTGCTGCGCTGCTGCCCCGCACCCGAGGGCTGGCATGCCCGGTTCTCCGCCACCTCGCGCTCGTATCGCTACGTGATCTCCAACCGCGCGGTGCCGCCGGCGCTGGAGGCGGGGCGCGTGTGGCATGTGCGCCAGACGCTGGATGCCGGGCTGATGCACGAGGCGGCGCAGGGGCTGCTCGGGCATCATGATTTCTCGTCCTTCCGCGCCTCGGCCTGCCAGGCGAAATCGCCGATGCGGACGCTGGATTACCTGGCCGTGACGCGCGAGGGCGACCATATTTACGTGGACACGCAAGCGCGCAGCTTTTTGCACCATCAGGTGCGGAACATGGTGGGGAGCCTGGTGAAAGTGGGCGAGGGCAGCTGGTCCGAAGCCCGGCTGGCCGAGGTGCTGGGCGCGAAATCCCGCGCCGCCGCCGGGCAGACCGCACCCGCCGAGGGGCTGTATTTTACGGGCGTTACGTATGACCCGGGGCTGAAACTGGTCTAAGCTCTCCCTTATATTGGGAGTCGCCATGCCTTACGCCGATTTCGTCCATCTTCGGGTCCATTCCGCCTTTTCGCTCTCCGAGGGGGCGATCAAGCCGGATAAGATCGCCGGGCTGGCCAAAGAGTACGCCATGCCGGCGGTGGCGATTACCGACAGTTCCAACATGTTCGGCGCGCTGGAGTTTTCCCAGTACTGCACCGGGGCCGGAGTGCAGCCGATTATCGGTTGCCAGATCGGGCTGAAGCGCGAGGGCGTGAACATCGCCCCGGATACTGTCGTGCTGCTGGCGCAGAACGATGCCGGTTACGCCAACCTTCAGCGCCTGACCTCGATGAGCTTCCTCGAAGGTGATGGCGTGAAGCCGCAGATCACCCGCGAGGCGCTGCTGGAGCATGCCGAGGGGCTGTTCCTGCTCACCGGCGGGGTGCAGGGGCCGATCGGGCGGTTGCTGGCGGACAGCCAGATGGAGGAGGCGAAGGCTTATCTCGCCGTGCTGGCCGAGGCGTTCGCCGGGAGGATCGCGGTGGAGCTCCAGCGCCATGGCGAGGCGTTGGAGGAGGCGGTGGAGCCGGGCTTTCTGCAACTGGCGGAGGCGTTTGCGCTGCCCATCGTCGCCACCAATGAGTGTTTCTTCGCCAAGCCGGAAATGTACGAGCCGCATGATGCGCTGCTCTGCATCGCCGAGGGGCGCGTGCTGGCGGAGAAGGACCGCCGCCGCGTGTCGCCCGAGCATTGGTTCAAGCCCGCCAAGCTGATGCGCGAACTGTTCGCCGATCTGCCGGATGCCTGCGACAATACCATCGCCATCGCCAAAAGTTGCGCGGTGATGGCGGTCAGCCGCAAACCGCTGCTGCCCACCTGCCCGAAAGTGCGCGATGGCGCGACCGAGACCGAGACGCTGCGCGCCATGTCCGAAGAAGGCTTGCGGGCGCGGCTGGCGTTCGAGGGCATCTCCGGCGATGCCGAGAAGGAATATTGGGACCGGCTGGAGTTTGAGCTGGGGATCATCATCCAGATGGGTTTCCCCGGCTACTTCCTCATCGTGTCTGATTTTATTCAGTGGGCGAAGGATCATCAGATCCCCGTGGGGCCGGGGCGCGGTTCGGGTGCGGGCTCGCTCGTCGCCTGGGCGTTGCGGATTACCGACCTTAACCCGCTGCGCTACGCGCTGCTGTTCGAGCGCTTTCTGAACCCGGAACGCGTCTCCATGCCGGACTTCGATATCGATTTCTGCCAGGAGCGGCGCGATGAAGTTATCGCCTACGTCACGCGTGAATATGGTGCGAACCGCGTGGCGCAGATCATCACCTTCGGTAAGCTCCAGGCCCGCGCGGCGGTGCGAGACGTGGGGCGTGTGCTTGGCCTTCCCTATGGCCAGGTCAACAAGGTTGCGGAGCTGATCCCCAATAACCCGGCCAAGCCGGTGACGCTGAAGGAGGCTATCGACGGCGAGATAAAACTCCGCGAGCTGCGCGATTCCGATGAGGGCCTGGGGCGGCTTATGGAAATTGCGATGCAGATCGAGGGGCTGTATCGCCATGCCTCGACGCACGCGGCGGGCGTGGTGATTGGCGACCGTCCGCTCGTGGAGTTGGTGCCGCTTTATAAAGATCCGCGCTCGGATCTTCTGGTGACGCAGTATTCCATGAAGTATGTCGAGCAGGCGGGGCTGGTGAAGTTCGACTTCCTGGGCCTCACCACGCTCACCATTATCGACCGTGCGCTGAAGTTTTTGCGCCAGCAGGGGATCGAGCTGGATATTTCAAAAATCCCGCTGGACGACAAGAAGACTTACGAGATGATCGGGCGCGGTGACACCGCCGGCGTATTCACCTTCGAAACCGCGGGCTACCGCGCCGCCTTGCAGCAGATGCGCCCGGACCGGTTCGAGGATCTCGTCGCCATCCAGGCGCTCAACCGCCCAGGCCCGATGGCGAACATCCCCGATTACTGCGTACGCAAGCGCGGCGAGCCGTGGGAGGCGCCGGACCCGGCAATTCACCATATTCTGGCTGAGACGTACGGCATCATCGTGTACCAGGAGCAGGTGATGCAGATCGCCCAGGTGATGGCGGGCTATACGCTCGCGGGGGCCGATTTGCTGCGCCGCGCCATGGGTAAGAAGATCCGCGCCGAGATGGACAAGCAGCGCGAGATTTTCTGCGAGGGCGCGCTGAAGAAGGGCTTCACCGAGGCGAAGGCCAATGAGATCTTCGACCTTATGGCGAAGTTCGCCGATTACGGCTTCAACAAATCGCACGCCGCCGCTTACGCGCTGGTCTCTTACCAGACCGCTTATTTGCGTGCGAACCATATCGTGGCGTTCCTGGCCGCCTGTATGTCGCTCTCCATCACCAATACCGACAAGCTGGCCATACTGCGCGGCGATGCAATGCGTTCGGGCATCAAGGTACTGCCGCCGGATGTGAATAAATCCGGTGCGGACTTCCAGCCTGAATTGCTGGAGGAGGATGAGGGCTACGGCATCCGCTACGCGCTGGGCGCGATCAAGCGCGTTGGCGTGGGCGCGATGGATGAGCTGGTGAAGGTGCGCGGGGATAAGCCGTTCAAGGATATCTCTGATTTCGCCAACAGGATTGACGCCAAGACGCTGACGCGCGCGCAGATCGAAATCCTCGCCAAGGCGGGCGCGTTCGATAAGCTGGAGAAGAACCGCGCGAAAATCTTCGCGGCGGCGGAGACGGTCATGCGTACCGCCCAGGCCGAGGCGCAGGAGCGGTCCTCCGGGCAGATCGGGCTGTTTGGCGGCGGCGAGCCGGAGAAGATCCGCCTGCCTGAAATCCCCGACTGGCCGGAGTTGGAACGCTTGAGCCATGAGGCGGAGGCGATCGGGTTTCACGTGTCCGCCCATCCGCTGGATATGTACGCCCAGGCGCTGAAGCGGTTGGATGTGGTGCCCTCGGGGGCGATTCAGCGCCGTGCCGAGGCGGGGGCGTGCCGGATCAAGCTCGCGGGTACGCTGGGGGCGAAGAAGGAGCGTATCACCCGCACCGGCAGCCGCATGATGTGGGCCACACTCTCGGACATGCAGGGCAGTTTCGAGGTCACGCTGTTTTCGGAAGTCCTCAACCGTAGCCGTGAAATTCTGGAAGACGGCGTGGCGCTGCTGGTGACCGCCGATGTGAAGATGGAGGGCGAATCCCTGCGCATCACCGCCTCCGATATCAGTCCGCTGGATGCTGCCGCCGCGGATGCCGGGGCGGGGATGAAGATCTGGCTCGACCGTACCGAGGCCGTGGGGCATATCAAATCGCTGCTGGAGCGCGAGGGGAGGGGCAAGGGCCGCGTGGTGCTGGTGCCGCGCACCGGAGAGGCGCGCAGCCTCGATATCTGGCTGCCGGGGGGGTACAATGTCTCGCCCCGGCTTGCCCAGGCGATGAAGCTGGTGCCGGGGGTGGAGCAGGTCGAGGACGTATGAGGGGCTGAGCGCGCAGCGCCGGGCGGGATTGATCCGGCGCATTGTGTGCCCTGGGGCTGCTGTCTATCCTTCCGCCGCCAGTCCTAGCGGAGCCTTTGATGCCGTCTTTCTCCCGCCGCGCCTTTCTCGCCAGCACCGCCTGCCTGGCTTTTGCTCCCGCGGCCCGCGCCGAGCCTTATGTGAAACCGGTGGATTTCACGCCTGGCGGCGGTCCGCCGGTGGCGCCGGTGCGCCCGGTTGTGGAGACGCTTTGGGGGCATCAGGTGACCGACCGTTACCGCTGGATGGAGGCGCAGGGCCCGGAATGGCAGGCCTATATGCGCGCCCAGGGGGCTTACGCCGCCAAGGTGCTGGCCGCGATTCCGGGGCGCGAGGCGCTGGCCGCCGCGATCGACAAGAACACCGCCGCCGTGGCCGCCGTGCTGAGCGTGCAGACGGGCGGGGAGGCGCTGTTCGTCGAACGTCGCCCAGCCGGGGCGAATACCTCCAAGCTGTTCCTGCGCGAGGGTGGCGGCGCGGAGACGCTGCTGATCGACCCTGACAGCTACGCCCAGCCGGGCGAGCATGCCGCGCTGGATTGGTGGGAAGCCTCGCCCGATGGCGCGCATGTCGTGTTTGGCGTGTCCTCTGGCGGGTCGGAGCGCTCGGTGCTGCGGGTGCTGGACGTGGTGAAGAACGCCGTGCTGCCCGAGACCATAGACCGCACCAACTGGGCCAGCCCGAGCTGGCTGCCGGACGGCAGCGGGTTCTTCTACAACCGCTTGCAGGACGTGCCGCCCGATAGCCTGGATTACGAGAAGAACAGCCTGTGCTGGCTGCACCGGCTGAACACCGATCCGGCGCAGGATGTGAAACTCTTCGGCCACGGGCTGGATGCAGCCGTGCCGGTGCGGGATATCGACGCGCCGGGGATTACCGCAACGCCGGGCTCGGAGATCGCCATTGGCGTGCTGGAATCGGGCGTGCAGAACAAACTGACGCTCTACGCCGCGAAGCTGGCCGATGTGCTGGCCGGGCGGCCGGACTGGGGGAAGCTCTGCGGGCCGGAGGAGGCTGTCACCGATTTCGCCGTGAGCGGGCCGGACATCTTTCTGCTCACCCACAAGCAGGCCCCGCATTATAAGGTGCTGAAACTCTCAGCCGATAAGCCGAAGATCGCCAATGCCGCGGAGGTGGTGCCGCAGGGGCGGGCGGTGATCCGGGGCATCGCGGCGGCGCGGGATGGTTTGTATATCCGCGAGTTGGATGCCGGGCTGGCGGGGCTGCGCTGCCTGGGGCCGGATGGCAAGGCCACACGGATTGCGCTGCCCTTCTCGGGAGCCATCGACGAGGGCAGTTTCTACGCCGACACGCAGCATGACGGCGTGTGGTTCAGCCTGGAATCCTGGGTGAAGCCACAGGTGATCTGCCACGCCGCATCCGACGGCAATGTGGCGCAAACCGGCATCGCGCCGCAGCCGGCGATCGACGTTTCGCCTTATGTCTCGGAGGAAGTTTTCGCGTTGGCGCGGGATGGGGCGCGCGTGCCGCTCTCCATCGTCTATCGCAAAGGGCTGAAGCGCGACGGTTCCGCCCCGCTGCTGATGGAAGCCTACGGCGCGTACGGCATCACGCTCGACCCCTCCTTTCTCGCGCGCTGGCTGGCGTTTCTGGATGTGGGCGGGGTATTCGCCGTGGCGCATGTGCGCGGCGGCGGGGAGCTGGGCGAGGAATGGCATCTGGCCGGGCAGAAGGCGCAGAAATATCATAGCTGGCAGGATGCCGAGGATTGCGTGCTGCATCTGATCCAAGCCGGATATACGTCGCACCGGCGCGTGGCGGTGGTTGGCGGCTCTGCCGGGGGCATCACCGTGGGGCGGTTGCTTACCGAGCGCCCGGAACTGGTGGCGGCGGTGATCGACATGGTTGGCGTGTCCGACGCGCTGCGCAGCGAGTTCTCGCCCAACGGCCCGCCGAACATCCCTGAATTCGGCACGGTGAAAACCGAGCAGGGTTTCCATGACCTGCTGGCGATGGACGCCTACCAGCATGTGCATGACGGGGCGGAATACCCCGCCGTGCTGCTGACCACGGGGATGAACGACCCGCGTGTTTCACCCTGGGAGCCCGCCAAGATGGCCGCAAGGTTGCAGGCGGCAACGGCCTCGGGCAATCCGGTGCTGCTGCGCGTGCAGGCGGATGCTGGGCACGGGATTGGCTCCACCCGTACCCAGCGCGATCAGGAAACAGCCGACATCATGGCGTTTGTGCTGTGGCGGACGGGCGATCCACGGTATCAGCCGAAGGCCTGAGGAAGTTGTGCGAGAGCGCGTGATACAGCGGCTCGCGTGCGATCAGCTTTGATGCGCCGAGGCCAAGCATCGAGGCCAGCATCAGTGGGATGACATTGGTGTGGTTGCCGGTCATCTCCATGATGATGACAAAGGCGGTCATGGGCGATTGCACCACGCCCGCGAAATACCCCGCCATACCCAGCACCGCGCCCAGGCTGGCGCCGCTGGCCCCGGCAAGCCAGGCGCCAAGCCCTGCCCCTACGGCCAGGGAGGGGGCAAAAATGCCGCCCGGCAGGCCTGAAATGGCGGTGGCCAGCGTGGCGGCGAATTTGGCCAGCCAGAAATCCCAGCCAGGGGCGTGGCCCTCCACGGCGGCGCGGGCCTGGGCGTAGCCGGTGCCGAAAGTGGCGCCATGCGTGGCCACGCCGATAACCGCCACCACGAGGCCGCAGAGCAGGGGGAAGATGTGGCGGCGGCGTGCTTCGGAAGCGGCGATCCAGCGGCTGGCGAAGCGCGAGCCTTCCAGCATCAGCCGCGAGAACGCGCCGCCCGCCAAGCCGCCCAGCACGCCGCAGGCCACGGTGAGCATCCAGTCGCGCGGATGCACGACTGTGGCGTGGGTAATGCCAAAATAGGTGTAATTTCCGGTGAGCCCCAACGAGACTAGGCCGGAGATGATGACGGTGGTAAGCACCAGCCCGTTGGTGCGGACCTCGAAGGAACGGCTCATTTCCTCGATGGCGAACACCACCCCCGCCAACGGCGCGTTGAACGCGGCGGCGATGCCGGCGGCTGAGCCGGCCAGGATCAGCCCGCTCTCATTGGCCAGTGACTCGATGCGCGAGACTTGCAGCATCAGCGCCGCTCCTATCTGTACGGTCGGTCCCTCGCGCCCCACTGAAGCTCCAGTCAGCAGCCCGAGCACGGTCAGGCCGATCTTGCCGAAGCAGATTTTTAAGGAGAGCAGACGTTGCAGGGCCATGCCGCGCGGCATCTGGCGGGCGGCAATGGCCTGCGGAATGCCACTGCCCTGCGCGCCGGGGAAGAATTTCCGCGCCGCCCAGGCGCTGAGCACGAAGCCGGCCGGGGTGAGCAGCAGAGGCAGCGCCCAGAAGGCGTGGGTGGCGGAAAGGAAACTGTTCTGGGCCCAATCAGCCAGTTTGGCGAAGACGATGCTAACCCCGCCGACCACCAGTGCGCCGCACCAAAATGTCAGCCGGCGCGCCCATAAGCGTCTGGCGCGCCACAATCTGCGCCGCCATCTCTTTTCTTTATCAACCAAGCTCTTGCCTCTTTGCTCCAACGTCGCTAGTAAGCCCCCGTGGATATGGGCGCTTAGCTCAGCGGTAGAGCATCACCTTGACATGGTGGGGGTCACAGGTTCAATCCCTGTAGCGCCCACCATATCCACTAAGGAAATCATTGGGTTGGCTGGTATATCGCCTCAGCCGAGATGCCCCGATTTCAGGCCCGGCGCGGTGTGCCGAGGCGCGCAAGTAAACCAGCAGATGTCGTGTCGATCAGGTCGTGAGAGAAGTCGACGAGTCGCATCACGGTGCTGATGGCGATTTCCGCGAGCACGCCCTCTCCCAGGCAGGTGCGCAGGGCGGTGGGGAAGATCGCCCGCAGATACGCCATG
>DAIDJU010000132.1 GCA_027451225.1 Acidocella sp.
CGCCGCGCAGCACTTCGCTGGAGCGGAAGCGGGCTTTGTAGGCCATCTTGCGGCTCTCGGCGACCCAATAGCCGAGATACACATGCGGCAGTCCCAGCTCCACGGCGCGGCGCACCAGCCAGAGGATGGCGTAGGTGCCCAGCGAGCGGGCGTCGAGCGTGGTGTCGAAAAAGGAGTACACGGCGGAGAGGCCGTCGCCCGTGCGGTCTGTAAGGCAGGCGCCCGCGAGGCGGCCATCGGGCAGGCGGAACTCGATGACCGAGGTCTCGATCGGCGTGTCCTCGATCATGGCGCGGTAGTCGTAAAAGCTCATCGCCGCCATGTCGCCATCGCCATGGCGGTCATGCTGGTAGGTCTGGAAGAGCTGGTATTGCTCGGCCGTGGCGCGGGGCGGCATCTCCTGCACGGTGAGGTCGGCGTTGAGGCGGGCAACCTTGCGCTGCGTTTTGTTGGGCGTGAACTCCTGTGCGCGGATGCGGATGGGCAGGCAGGCAGTGCAGGAGGGGCAGACCGGCGCGTAGGCGATGTTGTGGCTACGCCTGAACCCGCCGCGCGAGAGACGGTCGTGCAATGATTCCGCCGAGACGCCGGCCAGCTCCGTCACCACCTTGCGCTCGGTGCGGCCCGGCACATAGGGGCAGGGCAGCGGCGCCGTGGTGTAGAAGAAATGCGGGCGGCGGGGCGGTTTGAAGCTCATTACAGTTTTATGTTTGGGGTTCAGCCCCCCCGCGTCAACAAGAAATTACGCCGCGCGGACGACCACCAGCCCCGAGAGGATGTCATGCCCCATGCGCCCGCGCGGGTTGAGGAAGGCGAGCAGGAACGGGATGCCGACCAGCACGTAGCTGAGCCAGAGCAGCACGGCCCAAACCAGCCCTTGGGCGAGGTTGGGGCGGGCGGTCCAGTTATCGTCCTGCCGCACGGCAAGCCCGGCGAAGCGCTGCCCCGGCGTGGCCCCGGTGCCGCCCACCAGCAGGGTGTAATAGGCCAGCGGGATGAAGGGGATGACATGAAAGGCGAGCCAGCCGATGCCCAGCGTGAGGATGCCGAACAGAGCGATGAGGAACGCCGCAGTCCAGCCGACGATGTTGATGCAGATCGCGTCGATGATCAGCGCCAGGAAGCGGCGGGGTAGCACGCCGTCGGTCAGGCGCGGGTCGAGCGGCGGGGTGGTGAGATATTCGGTCATGCCGGGGAGTTTGCGCCGCGTGGTGTCCTGAGCGCAAGCATTGTGATGGCGGTGAGCAGCAGAGCCTCGGGCACGGCGTAGAGAAACCAGTGCCAAGCAGGGCTGAGCAGCATCAACGGGGCGAGGTAGATCAGCGCCGCCAGGGCAAGCTGCCACGCGGCGGGGCGTAGGGGCAGGCAGAAGGCCAAGGCGGCGGTCAGGGCTACGCTGTCATACGCATAGGCGTGGGGCTGGGCGAGAAAGGTGCCGGTGAGTAGCGCCGCCACGGCCAGCCGGTACGGTCCTCGCCTTGCCAGCCAAGCCATGAGGACGGTCACCAAGGCGAAGCTGGCCGTCTGCACCGCCCAGGCGATATGCGGCGCAACGCCCAGCGCCACGAGATTGGCGGCGGGGGTGACGATGATGTTCAGATTCAGCCCCGTGGAGGCGAAATAATTGGCCTGGTATTGCGGCAGGGTATGTACCCAGGCGAGCCACAGCCCCGGCGGAAAGGCGATGCAGGACAGCCCCGCCAGCGCCAGAGCGGTGAGGCTGGCGGTGGCGATGGCCCGTCCTTCCCCCCGTACAAGCAGGAAGATGGGGATGAGCACGCCAAGTTGGGGTTTGAGTGTGAGCAGCCCGAAGGCGATGCCCGCCAAAGCCGGGCGCGTGGGCAGTGCCCCGAACCCCGTCAGCAGCAAGGCGGTGGTGAAGAAGGCGGTTTCGCCGGTCGAGGCTGAGATCAGCGCCG
Organism: Acidocella sp.; assembly: GCA_027451225.1. Classification (GTDB taxonomy): domain Bacteria; phylum Pseudomonadota; class Alphaproteobacteria; order Acetobacterales; family Acetobacteraceae; genus Acidocella. The sequence goes on from DAIDJU010000132.1 coordinate 1,920, forward strand.
CCGGGCTGGCCAGCAATGCCGCCAGTACGGCCCAACGGGTGCGGGGGAAGGCCAAAGGCGCGGCGGCGGCGAGGGCGGCGATGCCCGCGACGGTCCAGATGATCTCGGCCCAACCATAGGAGACGGCTTTCATCCACCAGAGCGGCAGCAGCATCGTGGGCGCGTAGAGATAGGGGTAGAAACTGTCGAACCCCGGATACAGCGCCTGCTGGAAAGCTTGGAGTGCCGTGGCGTCGTAGATCTGCGCGATGGGATGCGTGGCGGCGAAGCGCGGGAAAGACCAGAAGGCCATGAAGTCGCAATTCAGCCGCGTGTGGGTGAACAGCAGATAGCCGAGGGCGAGGAGATTGAGCGCCGCGCAGGCGCTGACCACCGCGATGCAGAGCTTGTAGGCCGGACCGGTTGTGGGCTGGGTTGGCATGGCTTAAGCCTTAAGCCAGCTTCGGGTCACGGTCGATGGAGGGGCACATGCCACGCGCTGGTTCGGTCAACTATCTGTTCGGCACCAAATTCTACAAAATGGCTTACGTCGAATCCGGCAATCCGGCCGCGCCCGCCGTGCTGTGCGTGCATGGGCTGACGCGCAACGGGCGGGATTTCGATGCGCTGGCGGATGCGCTCTCGGATCGTTTCCACGTCATCTGCCCGGATCTGCCGGGGCGCGGGAATTCCGACTGGCTGCCGGAAGCCATGACGTATCAGCCGCCGACTTATGTGGTGGCGCTGGCGCATCTGCTCGCACAGCTCAACAAGCCGGTGGCCTGGGTGGGGACCTCGCTGGGCGGGATCTGCGGCATGATGGTCGCCGCCGCGCAGAACACGCCGATCACCCGGCTGGTGCTCAACGATGTCGGCCCGCATATCCCCGCCGTGGCGCTCAAGCATATCCGCGATTACATGAGCACCGCCCCGGACCGTTTCGTTTCGCTGAAGGCGCTGGAGGCGCATCTGCGCCTGGTGCACGCGCCCTTTGGCCCGCTGACAGACGCGCAATGGGCGCATATGGCCCGCTTTTCCGCCCGCCAGGTGATGGACCAGACCGGGGGCGGGGCCTTCGCGATGCATTACGACCCCAAGATCATCGAGCCGCTGCTGGTTTCCATGCCGATCGACGTGGATTTGTGGCCGCTCTGGAACATGATCCAGCTGCCCCGCCTCGTCATTCGCGGCGGGCAGAGCGATTTGCTGCCCGAACCCGTATATGCCCGCATGCTGGAAAGCGGGGCGGAAGGTTATGTGGTGGAGGATGCGGGGCACGCTCCGGCGCTGATGGATTATGAGTCGATGGCGCGGATCAAGGCGTTTCTGCTCGCCGGGCTGTAAACGGCGGATGATATTTTTGTGTCGGTACCGTGACGGGTTTGCCGCCCCGGCGGAACTGGCTACAGTCCGGCCCGATGACTGAGCGATTCATCACCCGCGCGCAATTGCCGCTGGTCCGCCGCGCCCTGGTCTCGGCGGGGCGGGCGACGGCTTCGCAGCGCGTCTCGCTGGTGGCGGCGGGATGCGCCTTTTACGCCACGCTGGCGCTGTTTCCCACCATTACCATGCTCATCTCGCTCTACGGGCTGGTGTATAACCCGGATACCGTGCAGCCCCAGTTGCATTATCTGCAAAGTTTTATGCCCCCGGCGGCGTTTTCGCTGATCTCGGACCGTATCCAGAGCGTGGTGGCGCAGCCGGCCAAGGGGCTTGGCCTGAGCCTGTTTATTTCGCTCGCCATCTCGCTATGGTCGTCCTCCACCGGCACCAAATCGGTACTTAACGCGCTGACCCTGGCGTATCACGAGCGCGAGACGCGGGGCATACTGCGCTTCCAGTTCGTGGCGATGAGCATGACGCTGGTCGCCATTATCGGCACGGCCATGGCCATTGGGTTTCTGGTGTTCGTGCCGGTGGTGCTGGCGCTTCTGGGGCTTTCCGGCTCCACCACGTTTCTGGTCGGGCTGATCGGCGCCATGGCGATGGTTGTGTTCCTGCTGGTGGCGCTGGGGTTGCTCTACCGCTTTGGCCCGGCTGGGTCGGGCCGGGTGTTCCACGCGCCGGGGGCGATCATCGCAACCTTCCTGTGGTTGCTGGCGTCCTGGGCATTTGGGCTCTATGTGGGGCGTTTTGCCGCTTACAGCGCGGTTTACGGCCCGCTGGCCACGCTGATCGGCCTGATGATGTGGTTCTACATCTCGGCCTATGTGGTGCTGTTCGGCGCCGAGGTGAACGCGGCGCTCGATCGCGAGTGGCGCCATTACAAACTGCATCAGGCCAGCAGGCAGGTGAGGGAACGTGAGCAGCAGGCATGATCTGGCGGATATCGCTGGGCTGACGGTGGATGCGGCCTGCGCGCGCCTGGAAGTGCCGCCCCAGGGCCTGGGCGCGGACGAGGTCGCCGCGAGGCTGAAGCATTTCGGCCCCAACCGCGTGGCGCGCGAGGAACGCCTGAGCGCGCTCGCAGAGCTGTGGCGCAACGCCAAAACGCCGCTCAACCTCATGCTGCTGGTTCTGGCTGTTGTCTCCTGGCTGCTGGCGCAGGATGTGCGCTCGGCCGCCGTCATCGCCGCCATGGTGGTGCTGAGCATCGGGCTCAGTTTCATCCAGGAGCACCGCTCCAGCGCGGCCGCGGCGCAGCTTGCCAACATGGTGAAGATCCACGCCGCCGTGCGCCGCCCCGGCGCGCCGGGCGCGGATGAGGAGGGCTTTGCCGAGATCGGGCTCGACGAGCTGGTGCCGGGCGATATCGTGCGGCTCTCGGCGGGCGACATGATTCCCGCCGATGTGCGGCTGCTCACCGCCAAGGATCTGTACGTGAACCAGTCGGCGCTGACGGGTGAGTCGATGCCGCAGGAGAAATCCGCCCAGGCATCGCGGGACACCGCGGATGGGCCGTTCGCGCTGCCGAATATCTGTTTCATGGGCTCCAATGTCATCAGCGGTTTCGCCACCGCCTTGGTGGTGCATACCGGGGGGGGCACCAGCTTCGGCCAGTTGGCGGACAAGATCACCAAGGCCCAGGGGCAGACGAGTTTCGACAAGGGCATAGCGGGTTTCGCCGGGCTGATGATCCGCTTCATCATGGTCATGGCCCCGGCTGTGTTTCTCATCAACGGCCTGACCAAGCATAACTGGCTGGAGGCAGCGCTTTTCGCCGTGGCTGTGGCGGTGGGGCTGACGCCCGAGATGCTGCCGATGATCGTGACCGTGAACCTCGCGCGCGGGGCGATCATGATGGCGAGTAAGCGGGTGATCGTGAAGCGTTTGAACGCGATCCAGAATTTCGGCGCGATGGACGTGCTCTGCACCGACAAGACCGGCACGCTCACGCAGGACCGCATCATCATGAAGCTGCATCTGGACGTATATGGCGATGAGGATGACGGCGTGCTGACGCTGGCTTACCTGAACAGCCATTTCCAGAGCGGGCTGAAGAGCGTGCTCGACCATGCGGTGCTGGAGCATGTGGAGCTTCAGGAGCATCTGAACCTCGACACAGGCTTTAGAAAGCTCGATGAAATTCCCTTCGACTTTTCCCGCCGCCGCCTTTCGGTGGTGGTGCGCAAGCCGGATGCCCCGCCATTGCTCATCTGCAAGGGCGCGGTGGAGGAGATATTGAGCGTCTGCTCCGGCTACGAGCATAAAGGCGCGGTGCATGGGCTGGATGCGGCGCAGTTGCCGCGGATCAAGGCCGTGGCGGCGCGGTTGAACGAGGACGGGTTCCGCGTCGTCGCCGTGGCCACGCGGGAGTTTCCGCCGGAACGGCAGAACAGCTTCGGCGCGGCGGATGAGACGGGTCTGACCCTACACGGGTTCATCGCTTTCCTCGACCCGCCGAAGGAGACCGCACCCGCCGCCATTTCCCGACTGGAGGGTTCGGGCGTGGCGGTGAAGATCGTTACCGGTGATAACGATCTCGTCACCCGCAAGGTCTGCCGCGATGTGAACCTGGAAATCACCGGCCTGCTGCTGGGGCGCGATGTGGAGGCGATGAGCGATGAGCAGCTTGCCATCGCCGCCGAGCGCGCCAACGTGTTTGCCAAGGTCTCGCCGGAGCAGAAGGCGCGGATTATCGCAGCGCTCCGGGCGCGCGGGCATGTCGTGGGGTTCATGGGCGACGGCATTAATGACGGTCCGGCGCTGAAGGAGGCGGATGTCGGCATCTCCGTCGATACCGCCGTGGATATTGCCAAGGAGAGTGCGGGGATCATTCTGCTGGAGAAGAACCTTTCCGTGCTGAATGACGGCGTGCTGGCTGGGCGCGAGGTGTTCGGCAATATCGTCAAATACATCAAGATGGGCGCCAGCTCGAATTTCGGGAACATGTTCAGCGTGCTGGGGGCGAGCATCTTTTTGCCCTTTTTGCCGATGCTGCCGATCCAGGTGCTCACCAACAACCTGCTCTACGATTTCTCGCAGACCGCCATTCCCACCGACCGCGTGGACGAAGACTACCTCGCGCGCCCGCGCAAATGGGAGCTGGGGAACATCACCCGGTTCATGATCTTCATTGGCCCCATCAGCTCGATTTTCGACTACGCCACCTTCTTCACCATGCTTTACGTGTTCCATTGCTGGAACAACCCGACGCTGTTCCAGACAGGCTGGTTCGTGGAATCCATCCTGACGCAGACGCTGATCATCCATGTCATCCGCACCGGGCATATTCCCTTCGTGCAGAGCCGGGCGAGCACGGCGTTGACCATGGCGACGCTGACGATCTGCGCCATCGGCATCGCGTTGCCGTTCACGCCGCTGGGGCGCACCTTGGGGTTCGTGCCGTTGCCGCATCTGTTCTGGCCGATCGTCGCCAGCTTCCTGCTCTGCTACGCGATCCTCACGACGGCGGTGAAAACCTGGTTCATCCGCCGCTGGGGGCTTTAGCTTTTATACAAAGCCTTCGGCCAGCGGCGGTGCAGCCATAGCCATGCGCCGGGTTTTTCCCTGATCCAGCGTTCCAGAATCTGGTTCATCGTGGTGGTCAGCGCCAGCGCGTCGGCGGTTTTGTCGCCGGTATTGGGCAGCACCATCGGCGGCTCGCAGATGATGTGCAGCCGCGCCGGGGCCACGCGCACCACATGCACGGGGAAGACCGGGCAGCGGAATTTGAGCGCGAAGCTCGCCAGCGCGTCCATGGTCATGGCCTCATGCCCGAAGAAGGGGATGGAGACGCCGTTATCCAGCTTTTGGTCCACCAACAGGCCAAGATGCCCGCCCTTGAGCATATGCGCGTAAGCGGCGCGCGCGCCGGCGGCGCCTTTGGGGAACATTGTCACCTTGCGGCCGGCATTGGCTTCGCGCAGGCGCAGGATCATCTCGTTGACCAGCGGGTTGGAGGCGGCGCGGTACATGAAGCCGACATCAACCCCATGCGCCCAGGCGCTGGGCGGGGTGATCTCCCAGTTGGCGATATGCCCGGTGATGAAGATGGAAGGCCCATCCGTGCCGTTCTTCAGCGCGGGGGCGACGTTTTCTTCCCAGCCGATTAATTTGTAGCCCGGCCCGGTCTCGCTCTCGGTCTCCGGGATCTCGCCCAAGCGCACCAGTTCGGCGGCGGTCTGGCCCAAATTCTGCCAGCACTCCTTCACGATCTTTTTGCGCGCGGCGGCGGAGAGTTCCGGCATGGCGAGACGCAGATTTTTGTCGGCGATCTTCGAGGTGGGGATCAGCGGGCCGATGGCCCCGGCCACCGCGCCGCCGATGCGCGAGGCGGTCTCGGGCCTGAAAGGCCGCAGCGCCTTGATCAGCGCCCAGACGATGGCGGCCTCCACACGATGGCCGAATTTGATCTTGTCTTTGCTCATCGCAGCAGATTTTCCAGGGCGGCCGGGTCTTCCCAGCGCAGCCTTGCGCGCACCACCACGCAGGCGTTGCGCAAGGGGGCGGGGAGCTTCACGTAATCCTTCTCCGTGGTTACCAGCAGGGCGGATTTGTCGGCGGCGTCGGCGAGCAGGGTGGTCACGTCGCGCGTGGTGTAGGGGTGATGGTCGGGGAAGGCATGGTGGTTGATGATCTCGGCCCCCAGCGAGAGCACCGAGCGGAAGAATTTCTCCGGCCGCCCGATGCCCGCGAAGGCGATCACCCGGCGGCGGGCCAGCGGGGCGACGCAATCGGGCACCAGCTCGGCACGCAGCACCGGCAGGCCGGGGGGCAGGGCGGCGAGGGCGTTGGTTTCGTCCTTGCCTATGAGCACCGCCGCCTGGCAGCGTGCGGCGGCTGCGGCCACAGGCTCGCGCAGCGGCCCCGCGGGCAGCAGCAGGCCGTTGCCGAAGCCATAGCCGCCGTCGATGACCAGCAGCGAGAGGTCCTTGTGCAAGGCCGGGTTTTGCAGTCCATCGTCCATGACGATGGCGCTGGCTTCCTCGGCCAAAGCGAGGCGCGCTCCGGCGGCGCGGTCGCGCGACATCACGGTGGGGGCGGCTTCGGCCAGGAGCAGGGTTTCGTCACCCACCAGCTCGGCGGTGTGGATGGTTCTGTCCACCAGCAGCGGCCCGGCCATGGCGCCGCCATAGCCGCGCGTGAGGGCGAAGGCGCCGGGCAGGCGGGAGAGGATATCCAGCGCCACGATGGTCTTGCCGGCGCCGCCCACCCCGGCATTGCCCACGCAAACGACCTTGATGCTGAGCTTGAGCCCCGGACGGCCGACCCGCCGCGCCGTGGCGAGGCGCGTGATGAGGCTGAAGGGGCGCAGGAGCTGGGCCAGCAGGCCGCGCTTGGTCCAGAAGGCGGGGGCTTTCATGCCGCGTCCTCCAAGATCAACCCGGCGAGGCGCGTGGGCAGTTGCGCGGCATCGGCGAAGCAGGCGGCGGCGCGCCGCCCGGCCTCGCGCGCGGCCTCGGGGGCGGCGAGCCATGTGCGGACAGCATTGGCCAGGGAGGGCGCGTCATGCACCCGCGCCAGGGCATTGGCTTCGGTGAGGCGCTGGGAGGCCTCGGTGAAGTTCTCCAGATGCGGCCCGGCGATCACCGGGCGGGCGAGCAGGGCGGGTTCTATGATGTTGTGCCCGCCAAAGCCGAGCAGCGAATTGCCAATGAAGGCGAAGGGCGCGGCGCGGAAGAACAGCCCCAGCTCGCCCAGCGTGTCCGCCACGTAAACATGCCCGGGGCGCGGCGCTTGGCCCAGGCTGCGCCGGGGGGCGTGGGCGCAGAGTTCCGCCACCTCGCCCCCGCGCTCGGGGTGGCGCGGGGCGATGATGGTGACGAGATCCGGGTAATCGGCCACCAGCGCGGCATGGGCGGTGGCGATGATGTCCTCCTCGCCCAGATGCGTGCTGGCGGCCAGCCAGACCGGGCCGGGGAGCTGCGCGCGCAAAGCGGCGAGGGCGGTGTCGTCGGCGGGCAGGGGGGCGGCGAAGAATTTTAGATTGCCCCATTCCAGCACGTTCGGCGCGCCGAGGGCGCGGAAATTCGCGGCATCGTCCGCCGATTGCGCGTGAATGGCCGCGAACCCGCCCAGCAGACGCCGCGCCAGCCCCGGCACGCGCCGCCAATGGGCGGTGGAGCGGGCCGAGATGCGCCCGTTGAGCAGCACGCGCCTTATCCCCCGCGCATCGCAGCCGCGCAGCAGATTGGGCCAGATTTCGCTTTCCACGAAGGCTGCCGCATCGGGCCGCCAATGGTCAAGGAAGCGTTTTACCCAGGCGGGAACGTCGAGCGGCACGAACTGGTGCAGCGCGCCGGGCGGCAGCCGCTCGGCCGCCAGCCTAGCCGAGGTGAGCGTGCCGGTGGTGAGCAGCACCGGGCCGCGTGCCGCCAGGGTTTTCAGCACCGGCAGTACGGACATCGTCTCCCCCACGCTGGCGGCATGGACCCAGACGAGCCTGCCTTCAGGCCGGGGGATGGCGGTGAAGCCCTCGCGCTCACGGAGGCGCGCGGTATCCTCCTTGCCCCGGGCGGCGCGGTTGCACAGCATCCGGCGCAGGGCGGGGGCGGCCAGGGTGGTGGCGGCGGCGTAGAGGCGAAGCATCATCCGTGCGCGGCCTTGTCCTGCATTTCCACCAGCGCGGCCTGGATGTTTGGCAGCGCTTCCTCCCACGGGCCGGTGACGTGGATCGGCGTGCCCACGGCCAGAACGGCGCGGCCGAAGGGCAGGGGGAAGCGCAGTCTGTCCCAGCTGTTCAGGGTGATGGCGCGCGAGGTCCAGACGCCGAAGGGCAGCACCGGCGCGCCGGTCATGGCCGCCAGGCGTGCAACACCGGGAGCCGCCACGCGGCGCGGGCCGCGCGGGCCATCGGGCGTGATGGCCACATGCTTGCCGCTCCGCAGGGCCAGGGTCAGGGCTTCCACGGCCTCGGCCCCGCCGCGCGAGGACGAGCCGGAGACCAGCCCCATGCCCAGATGGCGCAATATGTTGCCGATGAGCTTGCCATCGCGGTGCTGGCTGGAGAGCACCACCACGCCGCGGCGCAGGCCGAGCTTGCGGGCGATGAGCCACATGCCCGAGCCGGTGGCCAAGCTCTCGTGCCACAGGGCGGCGATGACCGGGGTTTCCAGGGAGGCTTGCAGGTTTTCCCCGCCGACCACGTGCCAGCGCTGGGTGCGCAGGGTCAGGTCGATATACACCGCCGCGAGCCATGCCAGGGCTGCCTGTGCGGGCGCCGATTTCAGGAGTTTTTTCACATGAGGCGGGTAGCACTAAGCGCAACCCGCGCCAACACTCGTCAGCCTTGCCAGGAGATGGCGAGGGGCTCGCGGAAGGCGAACCGGAGCAGGTGGCGCTCCACGATGTCCTTGAGCTGGGTCAGTTCCTCGGGCGAGGCGGTTTCCAGCGCGATGGTAAGGCGGGTATCGTCGGCCGCCAAGCTACATGGCCCCATGGGGAACTGCACGGAGCCCTGCTCGTTGGTCTCCCAGCGGGTGAAGGGCAGCTTGTGGGAGAAATGCTTCACGAACTGGCCGAGATAGCGTTTGGCGTTCTCGGTGGAGATAGTCGCGGTGGCCTGCATGGCTCAGGCCTCCTCGATCTTGCGCACGGCGGCGTCCAGCGCGTCGGCGATGTTGCGGACCGTCTCCGGTGTGGCGTTCCCGCTGCCCAGCTTCAGGCGCAGCGCGGTCTTCAGGTTCTCCATCGCGCGCATCACCGGCAGGGCGGCTTCGCGGTTGGGGGTGCTTTGCAGCTTGGCGCGGCTGGCGTCCAGCCCCGCCTGATTCTGCGCCAGCGCCTCGTGCCCGGCGGCGGTGATGCTGTAGAGTTTTTTGCTCCCCTCGGCCGCGGCTTGGGCTTGGCCGAGTTCCTCCAGCATCGTCAGCGTGGGGTAGACCACGCCGGGGCTGGGGGCATAGGCGCCGCCGGTCAGCTCCTCGATGGCCTTGATGATATCGTACCCATGGCGCGGCTGCTGGCTCAGCAGGTCCAGCACCAGCAGGCGCAGATCGCCATGTTCTAGGAAGCGCCCGAGACGCCCGCCCCGGCCGCCGCAACGGCGGCCAAACCCCTCGCCACGGGCGAAGCGGCGGTGCTCAAAATTCTTGTCGTGATGGGGATGAAAGCGGTTGAACCGCATGAGTTTTCTCCAAACTGTTTTTTGATACAGTTTAGATATATCTGAATACAGTCTTGGTCAAGGAGAATTATTCGGCGTAGATCATTTTCCGCGTCATTCCCCCATCGGCGACAAATTCCGCCCCGGTGATGAACCCGGCCTTGCCGCTGAGCAGGAAGGCCGTCAGTTCGGCGATATCCTCCACCGTGCCCACGCGTCCGGCCGGGTGCTGGGCGTGGTCCTCGGGGCGCAGGGGCTCGCTGGAGGTGTGGATCCAGCCCGGCGAGATGCAGTTCACGCGGATCTCGGGGCCGAGCGACACGGCCAGTGCGTGGGTAAGCGCGACCAGCCCGCCCTTGGAGGCGGCATAGGCCTCGGTATTGGGCTCGGACATATGGGCGCGGGTGGAGGTGATGGTGACTACCGCCCCCGTGGCCGCGCGCAGCAGCGGGGCGGCGGCTTTTACCAGCAGAAAGGTGCTGGTGAGGTTGGTGGCCAGCACGTTGTTCCATTCCTCCAGCGTCAGCGTCTCCACCGGTTTGCGGACCATGCAGCCGGCATTGCAGACAAGACCGTTGAGCTTGCCGTCCAGCGCCTCGATGCCCATGAGCAGGCTGGCGACCTGGGCTTCGTCCGACACATCGCAGATGACGCTGCGCGCGCCATCCACCTGGGCTTTTTCCTTGTCGGCGATGATCACCGTGCCGCCTGCCGCCACCAGCCGCCGGGCGATGCCAGCGCCAATGCCGCGCGCCCCGCCGGTGATGAGATAAAGCGCCATGATTCCGCTCCTTAAGCTGTTGTCAGCCGCGGACCTTGCCGATCCGCCACGGGGTTATGCTTGGCCGGTTGTGGCCGAATTCTGGCTTTTCCGAGCCTGCATTGCGGTGATATGGCGCGGATATGCGGAATATCTACCTCTGCGGGCTGGGTGCGCTCGGCACGATTTATGCGAAATCCCTGGCCCCGTTTGGCCTGCGCGTGGTGGCGGACGCCGCCCGCGCCGCCCGTTACCGCGCCGATGGCGTGCGGGTGAATGGAGAGGATGTAACGCTTTCTTACCTTACGCCGGAGGAAAACGCGCCGCCGGCGGAGCTGATAATCGTGGCGGTGAAGTGGCAAAACCTGCCCGAAGCCATCGAATCCTTGCGTCCCTTCGTCGGGCCGGAGACGGTGATTCTCTCCGTGATGAACGGAATCGACAGCGAGGTCGTGCTGGGCCGGGCGTTCGGGATGGAGAAGCTGCTCTACGCCTTCGTGGTGGAGGTGGACGCTGTGCGCCAGGGGCAGGAGGTACGCTACTCCAAGGCCGGGACGACCGTATTCGGCGAGGCGTGCAACGAGACGCTCTCGCCCCGCGTGGCGGCGGTGCAGGCGCTGTTCGCGCGCGCGGGGCTGAACACCCGCGTGCCAAAGGACATGCTGCGCGAGCTGTGGTGGAAATTCATGTTGAACGTGGGGGTGAACCAGCTCTCGGCGGTGTTGCGCATGAGCTATGGCGGCTTTGCCGGAGAGACGCTGCGCGGGCTGGTGCGCGAGGCCTGCGGCGAGGTGGTGAGCATTGCCCAGGCCAAGGGCATTGGGCTGATGGGCGAGGATGTGGAGGCGATCTTCCCCATCCTGGCGCGGTTGGCGCCGGAGCAGAAAACCTCGATGCTGCAGGATGTGGAAGCCGGACGCCCGACCGAGAACGGGATGCTGGGCGAGTCGGTGGTGGCGATGG
>DAIDJU010000133.1 GCA_027451225.1 Acidocella sp.
CGCAGCACCAGCCAGGGGCGCTCCTGCGCCGCCAGCAAACGGAGGCTGTCCGGGTAGCCCGGCTCTTGGCGCGCATATTCGTAATAGGCTTCGTCCAGCACCAGCAGCGCATCTTGGGGTGCGGCGTCGATCAGCGCGGCCAGCCCGGCCTCGTCCAGCATGCAGCCGACGGGGTTGGAGGGGTTGGAGAGCATCGCCACCCGCGCCCCCTGCCCCAGCGCCTCGCGCCAGGCCGGAACGTCGTATTCCAATTCGCCGGAGACGGAGATCTTGCGCACATGCGCGCCCATCATCAGCGGGTAGATCTCATGCAGCCCGAAGCACGGCCCCAGCGTTAGCACCGTACTCTCCGGCGGCAGGAACGCCTCGGCGATCATCTCGATGATATGCTCGGAGCCATTGCCGCAGACGATCCGCTCAGCCGCCACGCCCGTGCGCACGGCCAGGGCCTCGCGCAGCGGGGCGCAACTCGCATCGGGGTAGAGCCATGTCTCGGCGCTCAACCCCGCCAGCGCGGCGCCCACGGCGGGGCTCGGGCCCCAGGGGTTCTCGTTGCTGCCGAGCTTAGCGATCTGCGTGAGCCCATAGCGGGCACGCACGGCAGCCTCGCCCAGCCCGGCATTGTAGAGCGGCATGGCGGCCAGTTCGGGCCGCGCCAGTGTGGTGCTCATTTGGCCAGCAGCTTGGCGCGCAGCGGGGAGACGGCGCGGGCATGGCCATCGAACCCCTCATAGCTGGCGAAGCGATGCGCGTGCTCGGCCAGCGCCGGATAAGCGGCGCTGGTGACATAAGCGATGGAGGCGCGCTTCATGTAGTCGAACACGCAGAGCGGCGAGCCGGTGCGCGCCGCGCCATTGGTGGGCAGCACGGCGTTGGGGCCGAGCAGGTAATTGCCGAGCGTCACCGGCGTATAGCGGCCGAGCAGGATCTCGCCCGCATTACGGATCTGCCCCAGCGTGGCGAAGGGCTCGGCGGTGAGGACTTCCAGATGCTCGGGCGCGTAGCCGTTCACGAACTCCACGGCGGCGGCGAAATCCTTCACCAGCACGATGCCGCCATGCGGGCCGCACAGCACGGCGCGGGAGAAACCGGCGCGCTTCTCGTCCATCTCGGCCCAATAGCCGGGCAGAGCAGCGCGGGCTTCCTCGGCCACGCGGGGGCTGTCCGTCACCAGATAGGCCGAGGAATCCGGCCCGTGCTCGGATTCAATGATAAGATCGAGCGCCGCCAGCGCGCCATCGGTGCTGTCATCGGCCAAAATCAGCGCTTCTGACGGCCCGGCCGGGGTGCCGGGGTCGATCACCTGCGCCAGCAGCCGCTTGGCCGCCACCACGTAAGGGCTGCCGGGACCAACGATCTTCTCGCATTTCGGCACGGTCGGCGTGCCATAGGCCACCGCCGCCACGCCCTGCGCGCCGCCGCATTTGTAAATCTCGGTCACGCCGATCAGCTTGGCCGCCACCAGCGTGCCCGCATCCACCCGGCCATCCGGCCCGGGCGGGGTGATGATGACCACGCGCTTGACCCCCGCCACCATGGCGGGGATGCAGGTCATGTTCACCACGCTGGGGAACGCGCCCTTGCCGCGCGGCACGTAGCAGGCCACGGAATCGATGGGCAGCATGCGGTCGCCCGTCCACACGCCGGGGCTGATCTCCTTCATCCACATGTCCTCGGGCTTCTGGGCCTCGTGGAAGCGGCGGATATTGTCGATGGCGAGCTTCAACGTCCCGATCATCTCAGGATCGAAGCTGGCGAAGGCGGTCTCGAACTCCTCCTCGGTGGCGCGCAGCGTCATGCTGTCCGCCGTCACGCCGTCGAACGCCTTGGCGAAGCGCAGCAGCGCCGCATCCCCTTCCTCGCGCACCGCCGCGATGATCGGCTCCACCTTGGCGATGATGCCGGAGAGATCCGTCTCGGTACGGCGGTACAGCGCGGGCGGAATCACGCCCGTCATGCGCAGGTCGATGAAGTTGACACTCTCGGTCATGGGCAATCCTTCAGGCTTCGTCGGGGACAAGATCTTCGCGGATGGTGGCGAGCACGCGCTTCTGTACCGCCATGAACTCCGGCGTGGAGATGATCTCCTGCGTGCGCGGGCGTGGCAGATCGACCTTGAACTCGGTCTTGATCCGCCCCGGCCCCACCGTCATCGCCACGATGCGGTCGGAGAGATACACCGCCTCCTCGACATCATGCGTGACGAACAGCACGGTGAGCTTGTGCTGCTCCCACACGCGGGTGAGGAGTGTCTGCATCTCGTGGCGGGTCATCGCGTCCAGCGCGCCGAAGGGCTCGTCCATCAGCAGCACTTTCGGGCGGTAGGAGAGTGCCCGCGCGATCGCCACGCGCTGCTTCATCCCGCCGGAAAGTTCGTGCGGATAGGAATCGGCAAACTTGGCAAGCCGCACCAGGGCGAGATGCTCATCGGCAATGCGCCTGCATTCCGCGCCCTTATGCCCCGCCGCCTTCAGCGCGAATTCGATATTCTGCCGCGCGGTGAGCCAGGGCAGCAGGGTGTAGGATTGGAACACCACGCCGCGATCCAGCCCCGGCCCGGTCATCGGCGCGCCATCCACCAGAATGTCGCCCTCGTCGTAATCCAGCAGCCCGGCCACGATGGAGAGCAGCGTGCTCTTGCCGCAGCCCGACACGCCGACCAGCGAGACAAACTCGTTCTCCCGCAAGGTCAGCGAGACATCAGAAAGTGCCTGCATGCGCTTGAAGCTTTTATTGACGCTCTTGATCTCTAATTTCGGCGCCATGGTCAGCCACGCCTCTTCGCATAGGGGAACAGCACGCGCTCCAGCGCCTTCATCATCTGGTCGCAGAGCAGGCCAAGCACGCCTAGCACCAGGATGTAGCCGATGGTCACGTCGGTCTCGAAATAACGCTGCGAGACGGTGATGCGGTAGCCAAGCCCGCTATCGGCGGCCACCAGCTCCGCCACCACCAGCCAGGTCCAGGCCCAGCCGAAGGTGATGCGCAGCGTGTCCCAGATCCCCGGCAAAGCGGAGGGGATGACGATCTTCATCTGCAGCTTGAGTTCCGAAAGCCCCAGCGTGCGCCCCAGCCCGATGAAATCGGGCGGCACGCGCTTCACATTGTCCATCACCATCAGCACCTGCTGGAAGAACGTGCCGATCCAGATGATCAGGAATTTCTGCAAATCCGTGGTGCCCGCCCACAGAATGGTGAGCGGCAGGAACGCCACCACCGGCATGTAGCGGATGAAATCCGCCAGCGGCTCAAGTGCTGCCTCCCAAAACCGGCTGGTGCCGATGAGCACGCCGATGGGCACGGCCATAGCCGAAGCAATGACGAACCCCGCCACCACGCGATAAACCGAGACCTCGACATCGCCCCAAAGCGTGCCATCGGACGCCAAACCGGCGAGCTTGCCCCAGATCGCCCCAGGTGCTGGCAGAAAGAGCGGCGGCACCAGCCCGGCACTGGTCACTGCCCACCAGATGGCGAGCAGGACCAGGAACACCGAGGCGGAGATGGCGAGATACGTGCCCCGCCCGATCTCTCCACCCGTGGTGAAGAGACCGCGCCAGAGCGCCTTGGCTTTACTGCGCCGCATTGAGGAAATCGGCGTCCAGCACCTGGGCGGGGGTGACCGGCTTGGTCACGAGCCCAGCCTGCGTGGCGGCCTTCAGCACGTCGCCGAAGGTCTTGTCGCGGAACGAGCCGTTGAAGGCCGCGCGGGCGGCGGGCACGGTGTAGTAGGTCACGCCGTCGAACGCGGTGTTCAGGCTGGCGAGATCCGAGCCCACGGATTTGGCGATGATCGCGCGGCCATCGGCGGTGTTGGCGTTGTAATAGGTGACAGCATCCTGCCAGCTACGCACCAGCGCCAGGATCTGACCGGGATGCTCCTTGATCATCTTGTCGCTGACGATCAGCACGTCCGAGATCAGGCCCGGATTCACGCCGGCGGTGAACAGACGGTGATAACCCTTGCCCGCGGCCAGGGCGGCGGAGATGTAGGGCTCATACGTCACGGCCACGGGCACGCGGCCCGCCAGCATGGCGCTGCCGGCGCTGTCGGCGGGCATGGGCACCTTGGTCACGTCGCTCATGGTCATGCCGGCCTGGGCCAGGGCGTAGTGCAGCAACACGTCGGAGGTGGAGCCCTCCTCATACGCCACCTGCTTGCCCTTGAGCTGGGCGATGCTGGTGATGGAGGACGGGGCGAGAATGGCGTCGGCGGTGTTGGAGAAATCCATCAGCAGCACGGCCTTCACCGGCAACCCGGCGGAGACCATGGCCATGGCGGTGTTGGTGGAAACGCAGGCGGCATCGACCTTGCCGCCGGCCATGGCGGCGTTCAGGTCCTTGTCCTCGTCGAAGTTGACGAGGGTGACGTTCTTCAGCCCTTCCTTGGCGAAGAAGCCCTTATCCTGCGCCACCGCCCACTGGCCGTAGCCAAGCCAGGGCTCCAGCGCGATCTTCACCGGGCCGGGCTCGGGCGTGGTGGGGATGGTGGCAGCGCGAGACTGCGCCCCCGCGAACAGCGAACCCGCCAAAGCGAGCGAAAGAAGCAAGCGTTTCTTCAACATCAATGACCTCCTGTTGCCTTGCGCGGGACATTTGCAGCGCTGCTCATCTTTTTGGCGCAACCCGCGACGCGCCCCGTCCATACGCCCGCATTGCAGCAGTTCCTAGCCTCCAGGTCAATGGATTTGTATATACAATAGGCACAAATGTATATACATCTTGCTTGCCAGGTTTCGCTGCCGCTTTTATGGTCATGGGCATGAAAGCTGTCCGCCTGCATGGCATCGCCGATCTGCGTTACGAGGACATCGAAGCCCCCGGCGCGCCGCCGCCCGGCCATGTGCGGGTGCGCATCAAGGCCGCAGGGGTGTGCGGCTCGGATCTGCATAATTTCAGGACGGGGCAATGGATTTCCCGCACGCCCTCAACGCCAGGACATGAATTCGCGGCCGAGGTGGTCGCGGCGGGAGAAGGCGTGCCCTGGCCGCCCGGCACGCTGGTGGTGGCCGACTCGCGCGTGGGCTGCGGCACCTGCCCCGCCTGCCGCGCGGGCGAGGCCAATCTCTGCGCCAAGCTGGGTTTCGTCGGCGAGGTTTGCGATGGCGGGTTCGCCGAGGAAGCCCTGCTCCCCGCCGCGCAATTGCTGCCCGTGCCTGCGGGCACACCGCCCGAAGTCGCCGCTCTGGCCGAGCCGCTGGCCGTGGCACTGCACGGGCTGAAGCGCCTCGCCGCCCCCAAGGGCGCGCCATTGCTGGTGATGGGCTGCAGGGCCATTGGCGGGCTGGCCGCCTTCGCCGCCGGGCTGCGCCATGAGGGCCCGCTCTACGTGGCCGACCGCAATGCCGAGCGCGCGGCTCTGGTGGCCCAGGCCAGCCACGCCACCGCCATCGCGCTGGACGATCCCTCCCTGCCCGCCTTCCGCCACGCGCTGGAAGCCACCGGCAGCGGCGCCGCCCTCACCGGCCTGCTGCCGCGCCTGGGCGCTGGGGCGCGGGTGGCGATGGTCGGGCTGTTCCACGGCCCCGTCAGCCTGGACGCCAATATGCTGGTGGAGCGGGAGATCAGCCTCGTCGGCTGCCACGCCTTTGCCGACGAGCTGCCCGAGGCCATCGCCCTGGCGGCGGCCAACGCCTCCGCCCTGCGCGCGCTCATCACGCCGGATGTGCCCCTGGGCGAACTGCCCGGCGTGTATGAACGCCTGCTGCGCGGCGAGGCCCCCAGCCTGAAAACCCTGGTGCGTCCCTGACCATGCTGCTCAACACCGAAGACGCCCGCGCCGCCGCCCAACGCCGCCTGCCACGCATTTTCTTCGACTATATCGACGGCGCAGCCTCCACCGAGGCCACCGCCCGCGCCAACGAAGCCGATTTCGCCCGCTGGCGGCTGGAACAGCGCGTGATGACCGGCGCGCCCAAACCGAACCTCACCACCAGCTTTCTGGGTGAAACGCACAGCCTGCCCTTCATGCTCGGGCCGGTCGGGTTTCTCGGGCTGTACCGGGGCAATGGCGAGGTCCAGGCCGCCCGCGCCGCCGCCGAAGCCGGGGTGCCGTTCTGCCTGTCCAGCTTCTCCATCGCCTCCATCAACCGCGTGGCGCGCGAGGCGCCGGGGCGGAACATGTTCCAGCTCTACGTGCTGACCGACCGCGCCCTGGGGGCCGAGATGCTCGCCGCCGCGCGTGAGGCCGGGGTGGAGACGATCTTCCTCACCGTGGATTGCGCCATCACCGGCATCCGCGAGCGCGACGTGCGCAACGGCTTCCGCAGCCTCACCAGCCTCACTCCCGGCCTGCTGGCGCGCCTGGCCCGCAAGCCCGGCTGGTGCCTGGACATGCTGCGCCACGGCCCACAGCGCGTGGAAGCGCTGGACGCCCACCCCGAATTCGGCGGCGCGGTGATGGCCCAGGCGGCGGCACTTTCCAGCCGGATCGACCAGAGTTTGAGCTGGGACGACCTCGCCTGGGTGCGGGAGAACTGGCCCAGCAAGTTGGTGGTGAAAGGGCTGCTCTGCGCCGATGACGCCCGCCGCGCGGCCGAGATGGGGGTGTCCGCCATCGTCATCTCCAACCATGGCGGCCGGCAGCTCGATGGCGCGAGTTCCACCATCGCCCGCCTGCCCGAGATCGCCGCCGCGGCACATGGGCTGGAATTGCTCATCGATAGCGGCTTCCGCCGTGGCGCGGACATCGTGAAAGCGCTGGCGCTCGGCGCATCCGGCGTTTTGCTCGGGCGCGCCTACGCCTACGCCCTGGCGGCGGGTGGCAAGGCGGGGGTGAGCCAAATCATCGCGGCGCTACGGGCGGAGATCGAGATCGCCCTGGCGCTGATGGGCTGCCCCGATATCCCCACCCTGCGCGCCGACGGGGCGCGCTATGTGCGCCCCGCCTGAGCCTCCTCCACCGGCACGTACAGCGCGCCGCCCTGGCGGTTGAAGGCCTCGCTCATCCCCTCCATCCCGGCGGCCCGCTCTGCTTGGTCGCGGATGTCCTGGCTGATCTTCATCGAGCAGAATTTCGGGCCGCACATGGAGCAGAAATGCGCGCTCTTATGCGCCTCCTTGGGCAGCGTCTGGTCGTGGAAATCCCGCGCCGTGTCGGCATCCAGCCCGAGATTGAACTGATCCTCCCAGCGGAACTCGAACCGCGCGCGGGAGATCGCGTCGTCGCGCAGCCTCGCCGCCGGATGCCCCTTGGCGAGATCCGCCGCATGGGCGGCGAGCTTGTAGGTAATCACGCCGGTTTTCACGTCCGCGCGGTTGGGCAGGCCGAGATGCTCCTTGGGCGTGACATAGCAGAGCATGGCGGTGCCGAACCAGCCGATCATCGCCGCCCCGATGGCGGAGGTGATATGGTCGTAGCCCGGCGCGATATCCGTGGTGAGCGGCCCGAGCGTGTAGAACGGCGCCTCGCCGCAGGTGGCGAGCTGCTTGTCCATATTGGCCTTGATCTTGTGCATCGGCACATGGCCGGGGCCTTCCACCATTACCTGGCAACCTTTGTCCCACGCCACGCGTGTCAGCTCGCCCAACGTCTCCAGCTCGGCGAATTGCGCGGCATCGTTGGCGTCGGCGTTGGAGCCGGGGCGCAGACCGTCGCCGAGCGAGAAGGAGACGTCGTATTTGCGCATGATGTCGCAAATCTCACCGAAGCGCTCATAGAGAAAACTCTCGCGATGATGGCTGAGGCACCATTGCGCCATGATCGACCCGCCGCGCGAGACGATGCCGGTGACGCGCCTTGCCGTGAGCGGCACATGTGCGAGCCGCACCCCGGCATGGATGGTGAAGTAATCAACCCCCTGCTCGGCCTGCTCGATCAGCGTATCCTTGAACACCTCCCAATCGAGTTTGCTGGCGTCGCCACCGACTTTCTCCAGCGCCTGATAGAGCGGCACGGTGCCGATGGGCACGGGCGAATTCCGCAAAATCCAGTCGCGGATGTTATGGATGTTGCGCCCGGTGGAGAGATCCATCACCGTATCCGCGCCCCAGCGAATGGCCCAGACCAGCTTCTCCACCTCCTCGGCGGCCGAGGAGGTAACAGCGGAATTGCCGATATTGGCGTTGATTTTCACCAGGAAATTGCGGCCGATGATCATCGGCTCCAGCTCCGGGTGGTTGATGTTGGCGGGGAGAATGGCGCGCCCGGCGGCGATCTCGGCACGCACGAAGTCCGGCGTCACGAAGTCGGGAATGGCAGCGCCAAAGCTCTCGCCATCGGCCAACCGCTCGGCGGCACCTTCGGCGGCGGCGGCGCGGCCCAGATTCTCCCGGTGCGCGGCGTAGATCATCTCCTCGGTGACGATCCCGGCGCGGGCGAACTCATATTGCGTCACCAGCGCGCCGGGGTGGCCCATCAGCACGTCATGCGGGGCCGGGCATGGCGGCACCAGCGCCTCGGCAGCGGCGAAACCATTATCCTCGGGCCGCACGGCGCGGCCCGGCACAGAGGCGAAACCGCGCCGCACCAGCCAGGAAGCCCGCGTCCAGGGCGCGCCTTCGTTCAGGTCGATGCGCAGGGCCGGGTCGGTATAGGGGCCGGAGGTGTCGTAGAGCCGGAAAGGCTGCTCGTTGGCGCTGGGGTGCAGCAGCACCTCGCGGAAAGGCACGGCGATGTCCGGCCGGTCCGGCGGCGCAGAATACACCCGGCGCGAGCCGGGGATGGGGCCGGTGGTGACTGCGGCGGGTTCCGTCTGGGCCGTCATGCTTGCTCTCCTTCGTATACGGAGAGCGGGAAACACGCAGGACACGCCTGAGCCAAACCCCCGTCCCTCCGCCGGTGTTAACCGGATCAGGTTCAAAGGGTCCGTCGCGGTGGGCTTGCAGCCCCTGGCAACGTCTCAGCTCCGTCTCGGAGCACCCCTCGGTAAGGCCAGAACAGACGAGTCAGCCGGTTTTGTCAACACATGGCGGCATGGCTTGAGAGTTTTCGTTCCTCCACCGTATCCGCCCGCCGCCCGAGCAGATGGCACAAAGCCTGGGTCATCGGTGCGCGGTTGAGGGTGTAGAAGTGAAATTGCCGCACGCCCTCGGCGTACAGCCCCCGGCATAAATCCGCCGCCGCCATGGCCGCCACCAGCGGGCGCATTTGCGGGTTGTCGTCCAGCCCGTCCAGCAAGCGGTCCAGCGCGGGCGGAATCTTCGTGCCGCACTGGGCGGCGAATTTGCGCGTCTGCGCCGCGTTGGCGATGGGCAGAATACCCGGCACCAACTCCGCCGAAATCCCCGCCGCCGCCGCGCGGTCGCGGAAGCGCAGGAACACCTCCGGCGCGAAGAAGAACTGCGTGATGGCGCGATCCGCCCCGGCATCGATCTTGGCTTTCAGATTGTCGAGATCGGCCTGCACGCTGGGCGAGTCCGGGTGGCATTCCGGGTAGGCGGCCACCGATATCTCGAAAGGTGCCAAGCGCTTGAGCGCCGCCGTGAGCTCCGTGGCGTTGGCGAAGCCTTGCGGGTGCGGGGTAAAGCGCCCCTCGCCCGCCGGCGGGTCGCCACGCAGGGCCACGATATGCCGCACGCCCGCCGCCCAATAGCCGCGCGCAATCTCCAGCACCTCCTCACGGCTCGCCCCCACGCAGGTGAGATGCGCCGCCGCGTTCAGCCCGGCCTCATGCACCAGCCGCGAAACCGCCGCGTGGGTACGCTCGCGCGTGGTGCCGCCAGCGCCGTACGTCACCGAGACAAAGCGCGGGCGGTACGGGGCCAGGGCCTGCACCGTCTCCCACAGTTCGGCCTCCATTTTCTCCGTCTTGGGCGGAAAGAATTCGAAGGACAAAGCGAGATCGTCCGCCGGGGCGGGAGGGGTGATCTGGTTCATGGGAAATCCTTGGTCAGTCAGCGGCGGGCTTGCGGCCCAGCCAGAGTTTCACGGTCAGCTCGCCGCCCTCCAGGGCGCGGACGGCTTCGGTCTTCAGCTTGGCGGCGGCGAACCAGGCTGCCATCTGCTCGTCGGAAAAGCCCAGGCGAGCATGGGCGTGGCGGGTTCGCAGCTCCTCGCGCTCATGCGGGGCGAAATCCACCACCAGCAGCCGCCCGCCGGGGGCAAGCAGCCGCGCGGCTTCGGCCAGGGCGGCCTCGGGCAGTTGGGCGTAATGCAGGACCTGATGCAGCAGCACGGCATCGGCCTCGCCATCGGGCAGGCTCAACGCATACATGTCGCCCTGGCGCAACTCCACCTGCTCCAGCCCCTTGGCGGCCAGCTTGGCGCGGGCGTGGCGGAGCATCTCCGGGCTGCGGTCTATGCCCGTGGCGTTCACGGCCTGGGGGGCGAAAACCTCCAGCATGCGCCCGGTGCCGGTGCCGATATCCACCAGCCGCCCGATAGGCGCACCGGCCAGCAGAGCGGTGATCGCCGCCTCCACCTCGGTCTCGGCCACGTAGAGCGAGCGCATCTCATCCCACGACCCGGCATGGGCGTTGAAGTAAGCCTCGGCGGCGCGGGCGCGGTCCGCCTGCACGGCGGAGAGCCGGGTCTGGTCAGCCACGGTCCAGGGGTCGGGCGGGCTCTGCGCGGCCCAGGCATCGAGGGCGGCCAGCAGCGGGCGGACCAGGGCGTCATCCCCCAGGCCGAGGAATACCCACGCCCCCTCCTTGCGCCGCCCGATCAGCCCGGCCTCGGCCAGAATCTTGATGTGCCGGGAGATGCGCGGCTGGCTCTGCACCAGTGCCTGCGCCAGCTCGCCCACCGAAAGCTCCATGGCGCGCAGCAGCGCCAGAATGCGCAGGCGCGTCGGGTCCGACAAAGCGCGGAAGATGGTGAGCGGCAAATCCATGCCAATATTCATCACATAAAGATATCTTTATGTCTATATTTTTATAGCCACAAAAAAGCCCGCCGGTTTACTGCCGGCGGGCTTGAGAAGATCAGAACTCGTCCCAATCCTCGGTCCCCGCGGGCACCGGAGCGCGAGGCTTCTTGGCCGCCACAGGCGGTTTGGGAGCATGTACGGGGATGCGGCTCTTGGTCACCGGCTTGGCGGCTGGGCGCGGCGCCTCGGTACGGCCGATCTGGAACTGCCCAACCAGACGGGCCAGCTCCTCGGCCTCGCCGGTCAGGGCGTGGCAGGCGGCGTTGGCCTGCTCCACCATTGCGGCGTTCTGCTGCGTCACCACGTCCATCTGGCTCACCGCCTCGTTCACCTCGTTCAGCCGCATCGCCTGCTCCTGCGCCGAACCCGCGATCTCCACGATTACCTGGTTCAGCCGCGCCACTTGGCCCACGATCCGCTCCAGCGCCTTGCCGGTCTCGCCCACCAGCCTCACCCCGTTCTCCACCTCGGTGCCCGAGGCCGTGATCAGCGCCTTGATCTCCTTCGCCGCATCCGCCGAGCGTTGCGCCAGGGCGCGCACTTCGGTCGCCACCACGGCGAAGCCCCGCCCGGCATCGCCCGCGCGCGCGGCCTCCACCCCGGCGTTCAGCGCCAGCAGATTGGTCTGGAACGCGATCTCGTCGATCACGCCCAGGATCTTGCCGATCTCGCGGGACACGCTCTCGATCCCGGCCATCGCCTTC
Organism: Acidocella sp.; assembly: GCA_027451225.1. Taxonomy (GTDB): domain Bacteria; phylum Pseudomonadota; class Alphaproteobacteria; order Acetobacterales; family Acetobacteraceae; genus Acidocella. Next base: position 11,513 of record DAIDJU010000133.1, read on the forward strand.
ACCGTGTCGCCCACCACCGCGCCGGACTGCTCGGCGTCGCCCTTGGCATCCTGCGCCAGCTTGCGCGCCTCGTTCGCCCCCTCCGAGGTCGTCTTCACCGTGGCGGTGATCTCGCTCAGCGCCGCGGCGGTCTGCTCCAGGCTGGCGGCCTGCTGCTCGGTGCGGCGGGAGAGATCGTCCGAGGCCTGGGTCATCTCGCCCGAGCCCGCGCGCACGCCCTGGGTGTTCACCGCGATGGCCTGCATCGCCTGCTGCAACTTGCCCACCGCCTGATTGAAATCGGTACGCAGCACCTCGTATTCCGGCGCAAAAGCGTCGTTCAGGTGGAACGCCAGATCGCCCGCGGAAAGCCGCGACAGCCCGCTGCCCAGCGCCTCCACCACCTTGCCCTGCTCCGCCGCCACCGCCATGCGCGCGTCCTCGGCCTCGGCCCTGGCCAGCTCGGCTTGGCGGCGCTCCTCGGCGGCGGCGGCCTCGTGCCGCTGGCCTTCAGCCAGGGTGTGGCGGAACCCCTCCAGCGCCACGGCGATGGTGCCGGTCTCGTCATGCCGCTCCTGCCCGGGCACCTTGCGCTCGTAATCGCCCCGGCGCAGCGCCTCCACCGCGCCCAGCAGCCCGGCCATCGGGCGGCGGACCAGCAACAGCACCGTGGCGTAAAGCGCGCCCAGCACCAGCAGCAAGGTAAGCGTGCCGCCCGCGATCATCGCCCAAGTGGCGTTGCGCACCGGGGCGGCCAACGCTTCTTCCGGCACATCGATAACGACCGCCCAGGTGGCGTTCAGGTTGGGCACCGCGAACGGATAGATGATCCGCTCCGTCTGGCCATTGGCGAACTTGCCCAGCATGCGCGGCTGGCCATCCGCGAGCGCGGCGCTCAGCGCGTCGGCGCCCTCACCCGCATAGGGCTTCATCAACAGGTCTTGCGTGGGACCGACGATCCACGCTCCTTTGCCCGACACCAGCATCACCCTGCCGCTGCCGAAGGGCCTGAGCGCCGCCAGCATGGTGGTCAAAAACTTAAGCCGCACATCAACACCGGTAACGCCAACGGTCGTGCCGCCCACGATCACCGGATAGGCGATGGAGACCATCATCTGATGATTGCCCGAATCCGCGTAGGGTTCGGTAATCGCGCCTTTGCCCGTCGAGGCCGCAAGCGTGTACCAGGGCTGCGTGTAGTCCACGGGAGTTGCGGAATATTGGAGGCTACCGTCTTCCGCTTTGGTCCAGTAAGGATTGAAATCCCCCTGGGCGTTGTCCCCCGGGGCCTTGGGGCTGCGCGGGCCGCCGAAACCGCCCGGCGCCTCCTGCATCCAGGAGCCAAAAACATCTGGATACCGGGTTTCATTGATCCGCAGCATTTCCACCACCATGGCGCGGTTGCGCACCCCGGCGTTAAATGCCGAGGTAATCGCGCCAGCCATGGCGTTCACCGCCGAACCCTGGGCCGTCAGCTTGGCTGAGATGGCGTTGGCGATGCTCTCGGCCTCGGTTCTGGCCTGGATGTTGACAGAGCTTTCCACACGCTCCTGAGTTGCCCAGGCCGCAACAAGAATCGCCCCCGATAAAATGATGGCAAAGGCCGCGCCGGCCACGCCGATCAGCTTTGTGGAGAGGGAACCAAAAACAACGTTCCGGAACTGTGAGACCATGCCGCGTGCTTCCTGCTGTCTGGACAATACGTCCGGAGCCTAGAAGCATCGGCATTAAGGCAAGATTAATCGCCCCCCTGGCGCAACAACGCCATAGCCTGCGTCAGCACCTTGGCCAGCGCCGCGCTCTGCGCCCGCGCCAGAGTCGCGGGGTCGTTGGCGGTCAAGGGCATTGCGGCCCGCAGCAGGGCTTGGCGCAACGGCACCGCCGTTCCACCAGCACCGGGCTTGATCACCACCAGGGTCAGCGCCGCGCGGGCCTCGCCTTGGCCGAGATCCGCCAGGAGTTCGGTCAGCTCGCCCTCCACGATCAAACCGGGCTGCAAACGGCTGCCGGGCGTGATGACGGCGGAGAACGCCCCGCTCGCCTCGCTCCAGTCCAGCAACGCCTGGGTCACCGCATCCGCCGGAGGCACGGCCCAAAGGTTATAGTAATCCGTATGCAGGCTGCCATCGGGTGTCAGGCTTTGCAGCCCGCGCGCCTCCAGCCCTGGGGCTGCGGAGATGGGCCGCACCAGCAGCACCGGCCCGCCCGGCGCCGCAGCCCCGCCAGCGGGCGGCGGGGGTTGCAGCGGCCAGCTCACGCGCGGCGTGTATTTCTGCGATGGCAGCAGCGAGGCGCAGGCGCTCAAGCCCAGCGGGGCGGCGAGGAGAAGGCGGCGGCGCTGCATCTATTGGCTCCCTTGCGGCGGCGGGGCGGCGAAAATCCGCCCCGGATTGGCCGACAACTCGGCCGATAGGTCTCGCAGATTATCGGTGGTGGCTTTCATGTCGCGCAGGATCGGCAGAAGCTGCGTCTGCAAATCCGCCGTGGTCTCGTTGGCCTGGTTCACGGCCGATTGCGAGGCCGCCACCAGCGCGGGCAGCTCGGCGCTTACCTTGGCGAGCTGCGTGGTGGTCTGGTCGAGCTGGGTGAGGAGCTGGCGCGTCTGCGGCCCGCCCGCGAGGTTGCGGATGCTCGCCGCCGTGCCCGGCAGGTCGCTCTGCTGCACCACCTGGTTCAACGTGGCCAGCAGCGTGTTGGCGTTGGCCACGGCCTGGTGGGCGTCGCCGCTGCCCACCTCCTGGTTCAGGGTCGAGATCAGGTCGCCAAGCTGCCCCGCCACCTTGCCAATATCGGCCTGGTTGAGCGAGGTGACGAGATTCTGCACCGTGTTCTGCACCTGGGCGAGCGTGCTGGGACGCGAGGGGATGAACGTCTCATCCGGCCGCCACGGCACCACCTGCGCCGGGTAGAGCTTGGGGTCCACGAAGCTGAGGTCGATGTAAGAGAGCCCCGTGATGCCCTGCGGCAGGATCTGGGCGCGCAAGCCTTGCGCGATGGCCGTCTCGATCCCCTGCATCGCCCCCACCTTGCTCGGGTCCATGCGGAAACGCACCATTACCTGCTGGTACACCGGCTCTCCGGCGGCGGTGGCGTCGGGCGGCGGGTATTCCGCCGCCGCCAGTTCCATGTCGGCCACCTGCCCCACCGTCACGCCGCGATATTTCACCGGCGTGCCCACATCCAGCCCCTGCACGGACTCGCTGAAATAGGTCTCGTACAGCGTGCCCTGGTTGAAGCGCCCGCCGGTGAGAAAGAACAGCAGCGCCAGCAGCGCCACCGCCCCGGCCAGCACAAAGGCCCCCACCCGAAAGCCCGCGGAACCTTTACCCATCACAGCGTCTCCCGGTGAAAAAACGCCCGCACCATCGGCTGGGCGGGATGATCGCGCAATTCCTGCGGGCTGCCCAGGGCAATCAGCCCCTGCGCTTTGGCGTCCAGCATGGCGCAGCGGTCGGCTATGGCCATGATCGAGGGCAGCTCATGCGTCACCACCACGCAGGTGGTGCCCAGCGTGTCGCGCAGGTCCAGGATCAGCTTGTCCAGGCCAGCGGAGGTCACCGGGTCCAGCCCCGCGGAGGGTTCGTCGAGCAGCAGGATCGGCGGGTCCAGCGCCAGAGCGCGGGCGATAGCGGCGCGCTTGAGCATGCCGCCCGAAATCTCGGCGGGCAGCAGGGCGGCGGCCTCGCCCAACCCCACCAGCCCGAGCTTGAGCCGCGCGATTTCGGCGCAAGCCGAAGCCGGGAGATCCGTGAACACGGAAAGCGGCAGGGAGACGTTCTCCAGCAGCGTCATCGAGCCCAGCAGCGCGCCGGACTGGAACATCACCCCGATCTGGCGGCGCACCTCCTCGACCGCTGTCCGCACGCTATGCCCGGCTATGGTGATCTCCCCGGCCGTGGGGGGGAGCAGCCCGATCATCTGCTTGAGCAGCGTGGATTTGCCGCAGCCGGAACCACCGAGGATGACGAACACCTCGCCTGCCGCGATGTCGAAGCTGACATCGCGGAAGATGGTGCGGCTGCCGAACGCCTGCGTGGCGCCGCGCACGGTGATGACCGGCGCGCTCACAGATGCAGCCTGTAGGTGATCACGGCGAAAATCCCGTCCAGCACCACGGTGGCGACGATGCCGCCCACCACCGCTGCGGTGGCGGCCTCGCCCACGGCGCGCGGCCCGCCGCTGGCCGTAAGCCCCGCCCGGCAGCCGATGAGCGCCACGGCGGCGGCGAACACCACCCCCTTGCTCAGGCCCTGGATGAAATCCCCCGGCGCGCCGTTGATGGCGATATGCGTGGCGATGGCCGAGAGCGGATAGCCGAACGCGGCCAGCACGGTGGCCATGCCGGCCAGCCCTGCGGCGTCCATGGCCACGGTGAGGGCGGGCATCACCAGCATCGCCGCCCCGATGCGCGGCAGCACCAGCATGGTGGCGGGGTTGATGCCCATGGTGGTGAGGGCCGCGATCTCCTCGTTCACCTGCATGGTCCCCAGCTCGGCGGCATAGGCAGAGCCGGTGCGCCCGGCCAGGATCACCGCCACCAGCAGCGGCCCCAGCTCGCGGCACAGCGCCAAAGTGACAAGGTCCGCCACGTACAGATCCGCGCCGAACTGCCGCATCGGCACCGCCGATTGGAAGGCGAGGATCATGCCAATGAGGAAGCCCAGCACCAGCACCAACAGCAGCGCCTGCTGCCCGGCGCGCTCGGCGATGCGCCAGAAATCCGCCCGGCGCAGCATGCGCAGCTGCCCCGGCAGGGCGGCCAGCGCCAGCAGCGTCTCGCCGAAAAAGGTGATCTTGGTCCGCAATCCGGCGAAGAGTGGCGGGCGCTTTGCGGGTTTGGCCCAGCCCGGTGCCGGAGCGGGCGCCACGGCACGCAGCTGCGCCAACAAGGCGGCGGCCTGCGCGTCCGCGCCGGAGAGTTTCACCTCGCCTCCATGGCGGCGTTCCATCGCCAGGATCAGCGCCGCGCCGGAACTGTCCAACCTCTCGACGCCGGAGAGCTCGATCTCCAGCGTCCCGCTCGCCGCCTCGCCCGCCGCCCGCACCGCGCGCGGCCATAGCGCCCCCAGCGTGCGCGCCGTCAACACGCCGCGCAGGGCAATCCGGCCAGGAGAGGTTTCCAGCTCAGCGGACATGGCGGAACCAGCTTCGCCCGCACACGCTCTGATTGGCAAGAGCCCCGGCTATGCGGTACGCCCGGCCACGGAGGATGCACAATGGCGAATGACAAGCAGAAAGCTTATTGGAGCGAGGTCGCGGGGCCGAAATGGCTGAGCCTGGAAGGGGCGATGGAGGCGCGCCTCGCGCCCATCAGCACGGCGGTGATCGCGGCGGCGGCGCTGCAACCCGGCGAGCGCGTGCTGGATATCGGCTGCGGCGCGGGGCGCACCAGCCAGGAGGCCGCGCAGGCCGCGGGGGAAACAGGCTATGTGCTGGGCATCGACATCGCGGCCCCGATGATCGAGGCCGCGCGCGCCCATGCGGGCGGGCCCAAACCCGGCATAGCCCCGCTGGAATTCGCCCTGGCCGACGCGCAGACCGCGCACTTCACCCCGCCCTTCGACGTGCTGATCTCCCGCTTCGGCATCATGTTCTTCGATGACCCGGTGGCCGCCTTCGCCAATCTTCGCGCCAGCGTGAAGCCCGGCGGCAGGCTGGCCTTCGCGGCCTGGGCGCCGCTGGCCGCCAATCCGCATTGGCAAATCCCGCTGCAACTGGTCGCGGCCCTAACCGGCCCGGGCAATCCCGGCAAGCCGCACGCGCCCGGCCCGCTCGCTTTCGACGACGCCACTTACGTGCGCAGCCTGTTTGAAGCCGCCGGGTGGCAAAACATCGAAATCCGCGCTCAAACCGTGCTGCTGCACGGCGCCTCGCTGGACGACGAGGCGCGCATCGCCTGCTTCATGGGCCCCGCCGGTGCGTTGCTGGACGAGAAAAAAGCCGACGCCGCCACCCGCGAGGCCGCCCGTCTGGCAGTCCGCCAAGCCCTGCCCGGCTTCGCCACGCCGCTGCCCGATGGCAGCCTGCACCTGCCCGCCACGATCCATTTGATCACGGCATCGGCCGGGTAAAGCGCATATAAAATTATCACAAATTCGTGATGCCTTTTTAGCCTGAGGGGCGGCGCGACGCGGTTGCGCCCCCCGCCACGGGGTAATGAAAGACATAAAGATCGCGTAAAATTCCAGGTTTTTGCGGAGCGGGCTTACAGGGCTTGATTGGCGGCGGGACAGCGCGGCGGTAAATTTCCCGCTTGCAACCTGAGCACAGGACCCTGTTACCCCTCATGCAAGAAGCTTCCTCCCCGGCCAAGCCACTGCGTCTCGCCGCCCTCATCGGCGCGCTGGGCGTGGTGTATGGCGATATCGGCACCAGCCCGCTTTACGCCTTCCAGACCTGCCTGGGCTACTTCAACGCCGCCTCCCTCACCCGCGCCGATGTGCTGGGCCTGCTCTCGCTCATCTTCTGGGCGCTCGTCATCACCGTCACGCTGAAATACGTCACCTTTGTGATGCGCGCGGATAATAAGGGCGAAGGCGGCATCCTCGCCCTTACCGCGCTGGCGCAGCGCGCCGCCGCCACGGCGCATACGCGCGTTTTGCTGGGGCTGGTGGGCATCATCGGCGCCGGGCTGTTCTTTGGCGACGGCATGCTCACCCCCGCCGTCTCGGTGCTCTCGGCGGTTGGCGGCTTGCAGGTGGTCTGGCCCGGCCTCTCCAACGATCTGGTCGAGGGCCTCTCCATTGCCGTCATCGCCGCGCTGTTCATCGCGCAGCGGCGTGGCACCGGGGGCATCGGCGCCGCGTTCGGCCCGGTGATGGTGGTGTGGTTCCTGACCATCGGCCTGCTCGGCGCGATGCAGATCGCCGGCGACCCGCAGGTTCTGGCCGCGCTCAACCCGTTCTACGGCGCGGATTTTATGGTCCGGCATAAAGCCTCGGCCTTCGTCATCCTCGGCGCGGTGGTGTTGGCCGTCACCGGCGCCGAGGCGCTCTACGCCGATATGAGCCATTTCGGCCGGAAGCCTATCCGCCTGGCCTGGACGTGGTTCGTCCTGCCCTCCCTGGCGCTGAACTATTTCGGCCAGGGCGCGCTGGTGCTGGCCCACCCTGCCGCCGCCGACAATCCCTTCTTCAAAATCGCCCCCGCCGCGCTGCAGATCCCGCTGATCGTGCTCTCCACCCTGGCCACCATCATCGCCAGCCAGGCGGTGATCTCTGGTGCGTTCTCGATGGCCCGCCAGTGCATCCAGCTCGGGCTGTTCCCGCGCATGGAGGTGCGCCACACCTCGGCGACGGAGGAAGGGCAGATCTATGTACCGCAGATCAACTGGCTGCTGGCGGCGGGCGTCATCCTGCTGGTGCTGGCGTTCAGAACCAGCAACGCCCTGGCCTGGGCTTACGGCATCGCCGTTACCGGCACGTTCGTGTGCACCAACATCCTGGCCATGTTCGTGTTCCGGCGCAGCTTCCATTGGTCGCGCCTGGCCACGCTGCTGACCTTCGGCTCGTTCTGCATCGTCGATCTCGGCTTCTTCGGCGCCAACATCCTCAAATTTTTCGATGGCGGCTGGGTGCCGCTTTGCATCGGCCTGCTTGTGGCCGTGCTGATGACCACCTGGCAGCGCGGACGCGCGCTCATCTATGCGCGCTGGACGCAGGACGCCCTGCCGCTGGTCTCGTTCCTCAAGCGCCTGCCGCAATCTCGCATCATCCGCGTGCCCGGCACGGCGGTGTTCATGACCGGCAATCTGGACTTCGTGCCCAACGCACTGCTGCATAACCTCAAGCACAATCAGGTATTGCATGAGCGCGTGCTGTTTGTGAGCGTTCGTACGCTGGACATTCCACACGCGCCACCCTCGCAGCGGGCCGAGATGGAGGAAGCCGCGCCCTCGATCTACCGGATCACGCTGAATTTTGGTTTCATGGAGAGCCCGAACATTCCGCTGGCGCTGGCGGGGCTGAAAGAGCTGCAATTCGACCGTATGAGCGCCAGCTACTTTCTGGGCCGCGAGAGCTATGTGGCGGCGGGGCTGACGACGCTGCGCTTCATCCGCCGCTGGCTGTTCCTGTTCATGGCCCGCAACGCCATCCCGGCCACGGAGTTCTTCCAAATCCCCGCCGACCGCGTGGTGGAGTTGGGCGTGCGCATCGCGATTTAATGGACTGCCTTATAGACAGGCATGGCAACAAACCTGTTTTGATAACGCGGTTTATTTTTTGATCGACGCCGCGCCATTTCATGAGGCGGCATACTCATGAAACGCGCGCCCTCCTTTACCCAATTCACCGCCCTCTTCGGTACCAAGGAAAAATGCAGGAACTACCTTGAAAAACCCCTTTGGAGCGAGACGCCATCTTGCCGTCATTGCGGCTCTTGCAAAGCCTTCCGCATCACAGGCAAATCCGCCGGCGCTTGCTCTAATGCAAGGAAAATGGCTGCATGATGCAATTCAGCGTCACCGTTAACACCGTGTTTCATGGGGACAGAAGATGCTATTTTGACGGGTATTGTTGAGGTTGATGAGGCCTATGTCAGCAGCAAGCCGAGGAAGGGCAATACGCATATGAACACGGCAGAATCGTTCAATGCAACTTTGAAGCGCGCACATGCAGGTGTTCACCTCTGACTTTTTTACAAAAAACACGAAACACAAAATATTTTGCAGAATGTGGAAATAGCTCTGTTACGATGCTCTTTTGTTGGGGATAGATGCGATGCTCAAAAACGCCCTGCCCAACACTCCGTTCGCCCCCGCCAGTGCCAGACGGAGACACAGGTCAAACAAGGGTCAAATCTCAGCGGCAATCAACAGCATATGCATGCTCCCCCTTGCGCGCCCCACCCTCCAGTCCCGATATTACGGCCAGCAAGACAAGGAATATCGACGTGCCCGCCACACAGACGGATCTGGACCATTTCATCACCCATCTGCCCAAGGCGGAGTTGCATTTGCATATCGAGGGCTCACTGGAGCCCGAACTGATGTTTGCCCTGGCCAAGCGCAATAAACTGGACCTGCCGTTCAAATCGGTGGAGGAGGTTCGCGCGGCCTATAATTTCTCCAATCTGCAGGACTTCCTGGACATCTACTACGCCGGCGCGCAGGTACTGCGCACCGAGGAGGATTTCCGCGACCTCACCACCGCCTATTTCGACCGCGCCGCCGCCGATGGCGTGCTGCATGCCGAAATCTTCTTCGACCCGCAAACCCATACCGACCGCGGCCTGCCCGTCTCCGTGGCGATCGAGGGCATCCTGGCCGGACTCGCCGAGGCCAAGGCCAAGCACGGCATCACCTCCGAACTGATCCTGTGCTTCCTGCGGCATCTGGACGAAGACGCCGCCTTCGCCACCTTCCGCGCCGCCGAGCCGTGGCTGAACCGCATCAAGGGCGTGGGGCTGGATTCCTCGGAGAAGGGCCACCCGCCCAGCAAATTCGCCCGCGTGTTCGCCGCCGCTGGCGAGGCCGGGCTGAAGCGCGTGGCCCATGCGGGCGAGGAAGGCCCCGCCGCCTATGTGCGCGAGGCGCTGGACCTGCTGCATATCGACCGGCTGGACCACGGCAATCACGCGCTGGACGACGAGGCCCTGGTGCAAGAGCTGGTGGCCCGGCAGATGACGCTGACCGTCTGCCCGCTCTCCAACGTGCGGCTCTGCGTGGTGCCGGATATCGCCCAGCATCCCATCGACGCCATGCTGGCCAAGGGGCTGCGCGCCACGGTGAATTCCGATGACCCCGCCTATTTCGGCGGCTATGTCGGGGAAAATTTCAAGGCCGTGGCGCGGGGGCGCCAGCTCTCGCGCGAGCAGCTCGTCACTCTGGCGCGCAATAGCTTCCTCGGCGCGTTCCTCGACGACGCCGCCCGCCAGACCTACCTGAACAGGCTGGAGGCCTACGCCCAGGCGGGCTGAGGCCCGCCTCCTACTCCGGCAGCTCCTCGTCCTCGTCGCCCAGATCGATCTGCTTCATGTTATTGAGCAGCTTGATCATGTAATGCAGGGCGTGGGTCATGTCGCCGATGGAGAACTCCTTCAGCGCCTGATCGTAATAAGCGTGGATTTTGGGCTGGGCATGGCTGGTCCAGATCTCCCGGCCGAAATGGGTGATCTGCACGATGCGCGAGCGGCGGTCCCGCACATCAGGGCCGATACGGATATGCCCGGCGGCTTCCATGCGCTTGAGCACGCCGGAGAGATTCTGGCGGCTGACCAGCAGGTAGCGCGAGAGTTCCGTCACCGCCATGCCGTCCTCCGCGCTGGGGCGCGAGAGCGCGCCCATCACCGCCCATTGCTGGGTTGTCAGCCCTTCCTCCTGCACTGCCCTGGTGCCGGTCTTATGCAACATATTTGCGCATTGGTAGAGCCGGAAGAAGAAGCGGTTGGCCAGTTCCAGGCGGGCGGCGGCGGCGGCTTTGTCAGTCAATTCGTTCATTTTTCGGGTTGGCAATCCATTTAACAAACTCCTTTTGGCGGAAAAAATCCGGCCTGGGTAGCTTTTTCTTTTTCCCGCTAAAATAGGGAATTCCGCCTTTATTTGGCACATCCCCGGCAACCCGCAAGAGGCAAAGCGCCCGCGCGCGCCGGGAATTTCGGCAATCAGACCAGGACATTGCGCCCGGCGCCTCAATTTAGTCAGCCTTACTCACGTTTATAAGTAAATATATTGACGTATTTTTCCGAAAAGCTTATGTATGGCGGCATAAACGCACAACACTTTCCGGGAGCAGGAAATGGACAGTCTTAAGGGCAAAACCGTCATCGTGACGGGTGGCGGCGGCGGTATTGGCGGGGCGACCAGCCGGCTGTTCGGCACGCGCGGCGCCAAGGTGGCGGTGTTCGACATGAACCTGGAAGCCGCCGAGAAAGTGGCGGCGGACATCGTGGCCCAGGGCGGCATTGCCCTCGCCTTCAAAGCCGACATCACCAACCGCGCCGCGGTGGACGAAGCCGTGGCCGCCACCGAGGCGAAGCTCGGGCCGATCGACGTGCTGGTGAACAATGCCGGGTGGGACATCTTCAAGCCCTTCACCCAGACCGTGCCCAATGAGTGGGACAAGCTGATCGCCATCAACCTGACCGGCGCGCTGCACATGCACCACGCCGTGCTGCCGGGCATGGCCGCGCGCAAATACGGGCGCATCGTCAACATCGCGTCGGACGCCGCGCGCGTCGGCTCCTCGGGCGAGGCGGTGTACGCAGCCTGCAAAGGCGGGCTTGTGGCGCTCACCAAAACCCTGGCGCGCGAACATGCCCGCCACGGCATCACGCTCAACGTCGTCTGCCCCGGCCCCACGGACACCGCCCTGCTCGCCGGCGTGGCGGAAGGCGCCTCGAACCCCGAGAAGCTGATCGAGGCCTTCACCCGCGCCATTCCGCTGGGCCGCCTTGGCCAGCCGGACGATCTTGCCAAGGCCATCGTGTTCTTTGGCTCGGACGAAGCCGCCTTCATCACCGGCCAGGTGCTGAGCGTCTCCGGCGGCCTGACGATGAACGGCTAATCAGAGGAAACAACCATGAGCTACGAAGATATTCTCTACGAGGTCCGCAATGGCGTGGCCTGGATCATCATCAACCGCCCGGAGAAGATGAACGCCTTCCGCGGCACCACCTGCGACGAGATCATCAAGGCGATGAACCGTGCCGGGTATGACAAATCCATCGGCGCCATCGTGCTCACCGGTGCTGGGGAGAAAGCCTTCTGCACCGGCGGCGACCAATCCGCCCATGACGGCAATTACGATGGCCGTGGCACAATCGGCCTGCCGATGGAAGAACTGCACACCGCCATCCGCGATGTGCCCAAGCCGGTGATCGCCCGCGTGCAGGGCTACGCCATTGGCGGCGGCAATGTGCTGGCGACGATCTGCGATCTGACGATCTGCTCCGAGAAAGCGATTTTCGGGCAGGTTGGGCCGAAGATGGGCTCCGTTGACCCCGGTTACGGCACCGCCTTCCTCGCCCGCGTGGTGGGGGAGAAAAAGGCGCGCGAGATCTGGTATATGTGCCGCCGCTATTCGGGCAAGGAAGCCGAGGCGATGGGCCTCGCCAATCTCTGCGTGCCGCATGAGCAGTTGGACGAAGAAGTGCAGAAATGGGGCGAGGAGTTGTGCGAGCGCTCTCCCACCGCGCTCGCCATCGCCAAGCGCAGCTTCAACATGGATACCGCGCATCAGGCGGGCATCGCGGGCTTGGGCATGTATGCGCTGAAGCTTTATTACGATACCGACGAATCCCGCGAAGGCGTGAATGCGCTGAAGGAAAAGCGCAAACCTGAATTCCGTAAGTTCGCGAAGTAAGCGAGGCGTGGCGATGAATCCGTATATCACCGAAGAACTTGAGGCCCTGGCCGAGCAGGTACGCCGCTTCGCGACAGACCGCGTGGCGCCGGGCTTTCTGGAACGCGACAAAACCCGCGTGCTGGACCGCACGCTGATGCGCGAGATGGGGGAGATGGGGTTCATCGCCCCCGAGCTGCCGGAGGCATATGGCGGGCTGGGGATGAGCCGCATCGCCGCCGGCGTGATCCATGAGGAAATCGCCCGCGCCGATCTCTCCATCTCCTATATCAACCTGCTCGCCTCGCTGAACGGGCAGATTCTGGCGGAGCATGGACTGCCGGAAGTGGCTGGCCCATGGCTGCAAAAGCTCATCGCGGGCGAGGCGCTGTTCGCCATCGCGCTGACCGAGCCACGTGGCGGGTCGGATGCCGCCAATCTGCGCCTGCGCGTGGAGCGCGATGGCGACTATTACGTGCTTAACGGCGAGAAAACCTCGATCTCCGCCGCCGATCAGGCCGATGCCGCCGTCGTGTTCGGGCGTACCGGCACGGTGGAATCCGGCGCGCATGGCGTAACGGCGCTGCTGGTGCCAATGGATTTGCCCGGCATCACCCGCAATCGGTTCGACTGCCACGGCCAGCGCGCCATCGGCCGCGGCTCGATCTTCTTCGAGAATGTCCGCGTGCCGGTGGACCATCGCCTCGGCGCTGAGAACAAAGGCTTCGTGCAGGTGATGCAGGGCTTCGACTTCTCGCGCGCGCTCATCGGCTTGCAGGTGCTGTCCGTCGCCCGCATCGCCCTTGAGGAAACATGGGAATACGTCGCCCAGCGCGAGGCTTTTGGCAAACCTCTGGCTGCGTTCCAGGGGGTTTCCCACCCGCTGGCGGATTTCGAAACGCAGGTCGAGGCCGCGCGGCTGCTCTGTTTGCAGACGCTTTGGCTGAAGGACAAGCATCTGCCACACACCGCCGAGGCCGCGATGTGCAAATGGTGGGGGCCGAAACTGGCTTACGACGTGATCCACCAATGCCTGCTCTGCTTCGGCCATGGCGGTTACGACCGCGGCGTGATGGAGCAACGCCTGCGCGACGTTCTGGGCTTCCAGATCGGCGACGGCACGGCGCAGATCATGAAGACGATTATTGCCCGCACCCGCGCGGGGCGGCAGGCTGTTCCCGCCTGAAGCGAAACAAGGCAAGACAAGAACAATAAGAACCGTGACAACGAGGAAAATGTTCCATGCAGTTTGATGCTGTATTACTGCCGCCCCGCCGTGCCGCCATGGTCGCCCAAGGCCATTGGCGCGACCGCACCATCAACGACGCGCTTGACGACTGCCTGCGCGCCTGCCCGGACAAAGTGGCGCTTACCGCCTACCGGGTGGAAACCGGAGACGTAAAACGCTTCACCTATGCCGAGATGGCGCGCATGTCGGACCGCATCGCGGTTGGGCTTTCGCGGCTTGGTATCGGCAAGAATGATGTCGTAGCCTGCCAGCTCCCGAATTGGTGGCAGCTCTCGCTGCTCTATCTTGCCTGCTCGCGCATCGGCGCGGTGATCAACCCGCTCATGCATATCTTCCGCGAGCGTGAGCTGCTCTACATGCTCGGCCATGCTGAAACGAAGCTGTTCATCGTGCCCAGCCGGTTCCGTAATTTCGATTACGAGGCCATGGCCAAGGGGTTGCAGGCGGAACTCCCCACGCTACGCCAAATCGTGGTGGTGGATGGCGAAGGAACTAACAGCTTCGAGGCTCTGCTGAGCGGCCCGGCCTGGGAGAACGAGCCAGACGCCGCAGAGATCCTCACCACCCATCGCCCCACCGGTGATGACATCACGCAGTTGCTTTACACCTCGGGCACCACGGGACAGCCAAAAGGTGTGATGCACAGCGCCAATACGCTGACCTCCAATATCATCCCCTATGCGGAACGGCTACACCTGGGGGCAGATGACATCATCCTCATGGCCTCGCCGATGGCGCACCAGACCGGTTTCACCTATGGGCTGATGATGCCGATCATCCTGCATGCCAGCGCGGTGCTGCAGGATATCTGGCAGGTGACGAAAGCGGTGGACGTCATCCGCACCGAGCATGTCACCTTCACCATGGCCTCCACACCGTTCCTTACAGACCTGACCCGTGAAGTCTCGGAAAGCGGAAAAGACGTGCAGTCGCTGCGCAGCTTCCTCTGTGCTGGCGCGCCGATTCCGAGCCCGCTTGTAGCGCAAGCGCAAAAAGTTCTGGGGCTGAAAATCGTCTCTGCCTGGGGGATGACCGAGAACGGCGCGGTAACGCTGACCAGCCTCGACGACGATGACGAACGCGCCATCAACACCGATGGCAAACCGCTTCCAGGCGTGGAGATCAAAACTGTTGATGCCACCGGCGCACCAGTCCCCGCCGGCACCGAGGGAAAACTCCTGGTTCGCGCCTGCTCGAATTTCGGCGGCTATCTCAAATCTCCGCATCTCAACGCCACGGATACGGAAGGCTGGTTCGATAGCGGCGATCTCGCGCGGGTGGATGAGCGCGGCTATATCCGCATTACCGGGCGTAGCAAGGATGTGATCATCCGTGGCGGCGAGAATATTCCTGTCGTCGAGATTGAGGCTTTGCTCTACAACCATCCAAGCATCGCTGCTGTCGCGATCGTCGGCTATGAGGACGCGCGCATGGGTGAGCGGGCCTGCGCCTTCGTAGTTCAGCACCCCGGCCAACCAAAGCTGACACTGGCGGACATCACCACCTATCTGCGCGAAAAGAAAGTCGCCATGCAGTACATTCCGGAGCGTTTGGAATTGCTGGACACCATGCCCGCGACGCCTTCAGGTAAGATTCAGAAATTCAAGGTCCGCGAAGTGCTGCGCCAACGCCTGGCCGCGGAACAGGCAAGCTGAGGGGAGAACAACCAATGTCTGAAGTGCTGATCCGTACCGAAGGACGCGTTGGGGTGATTACCCTGAACCGCCCTGCACAGATGAACGCCCTAAACAGCGCGCTGATGGATGCGCTCGGCGCGGCACTGCTAGAATTCGACGCCACCCCGGAGATTGGGGCCATCGTCATCACGGGGAATGAGAAAGCCTTCGCCGCTGGCGCGGACATCGCCGAGATCGCTGATTTTTCCTATAATGATGTTTACGCCAACAGCTTCATCACGCGCAATTGGGAGACCATCCGCCAGGTCCGCAAGCCGGTTTTAGCGGCGGTCGCGGGCGTGGCGCTGGGTGGCGGATGCGAGCTGGCGCTAGCCTGCGACATCATCATTGCCGCCTCTTCCGCACGCTTTGGCCTGCCGGAGATCAAGCTCGCCTTACTGCCCGGTGCGGGCGGCACGCAGCGCCTGCCGCGCGCCATCGGCAAGGCCAAGGCGATGGATATGTGCCTCTCCGCGCGGTTGATGGACGCAGAGGAAGCCGAGCGCAGCGGTCTCGTCTCCCGTGTTGTGCCGGAAGCCGAGCTTTTGACACAAACCTTGGCTCTGGCGGCAAAGATCGCCTCCTTCTCCCTGCCCGCGCTGATGGTGGTAAAGGAAGCCGTGAACCGCGCCTATGAGAGCAGCCTTGCCGAGGGCATTCTGTTCGAACGGCGCGAACTCTACGCCCGCTTCGCCAGCGAGGATGCCCGCGAAGGCATGCATGCCTTCCTGCAGAAGCGCCCTGCCAATTTCACACATCGCTAAAATTTTTCAGGATTAAGATTATGGCCCTGGACACTGAATCATTTGAAATCCTGCTGGATACGGTACGGCGCTTCATCCGCGAGCGGCTGGTTCCAGCGGAGAACTACGTTGAGGAACATGACGAAGTTCCGCAGAACATCGTACAGGAGATGAAGGAGATCGGCCTGTTCGGGCTCTCCATCCCCGAGGAATATGGCGGCATCGGGCTCTCCATGAGCCAGGAATGCCAGGTCGCGTTCGAACTTGGCCGCACCGCCCTTGCCTTCCGTTCGGTATTCGGCACAAATGTCGGCATCGGCTCGCAGGGCATCCTCATGGATGGCACTTATGAACAGAAGCAGGACATCCTGCCACGCGTGGCCAGCGGCGAGTTGGTCATGTCCTTCGCACTCACCGAGCCCGATGCAGGTTCGGACGCAGCTTCTTTAAAAACACGTGCTGAGCTTGATGGCGATCATTACGTTCTCAATGGCACCAAGCGGTTCATCACCAACGCACCGCGCGCGGGCGCCTTCACGCTGATGGCGCGCACCGGCGGGCCCGGCGCCTCAGGAGTTTCCGCGTTTATCGTTCCGGCCGACACGCCCGGCCTGCGCCTGGGCAAGCCCGATAAGAAAATGGGACAGCGCGGCACCAAAACCTGCGACGTGATTCTGGAAGATGCGCGCGTGCCTGCCGCCAACATCATTGGCGGCGTGGCTGGTCAGGGCTTCAAGACCGCCATGAAGGTTCTGGACCGCGGCCGCCTGCATATCTCTGCTGTTTCCTGCGGCACGGCACAGCGTATTATCGAAGAGTCCGCCAGCTATGCGCGTGAACGAAAACAGTTCGGCAAAGCAATTGGTGAGTTTCAGCTGATCCAAGCCATGCTCGCCGACTCCCAGGCTGAGATGTTGGCAGGGTGGGCGCTGGTGCAGGATGTAACCCGCCGCTTCGACCTCAAGCCCCCGCATATGAGCGACCCGGATGTAAGCATGCGCGCCTCCTGCGCCAAAATGTTCTGCACAGAAATGGTCGGCCGCGTGGCTGACCGTGGCGTACAGATCCATGGTGGTTCCGGCTATATCAATGAATATAAGGTAGAGCGTTTCTACCGCGATGTCCGTCTGCTGCGGCTCTATGAAGGCACCACGCAGATCCAGCAACTCATCATCGGGCGCGAAGTTCTGCGCGCGGGCTGAAACCATCATGGACAAGCTGCAAACAACAATCCGTAACGACGTGCTGATCATGGAGATCAGCAACCCGCCCGTAAACGCGCTCTCCCAGGCGGTACGGGCGGCATTGCTTGCCGCAGTGCAACGGCTGACCGCAGAACCACAACTGCGCGGAGGTATAATCCTTGGTGCCGGCAATACATTTGTCGCAGGGGCAGACATCAAAGAATTCGGCCAGCCCCCTACCCCGCCACTTCTGCCTGAGGTGCTTGGCGCGATCGAAGCCTGCCCCAAGCCGATCGTGGCAGCACTGCACGGCGCGGCGCTGGGCGGAGGACTGGAACTAGCGCTTGCCTGCGATGCGCGTATCGCCCTTGCCAGCACAGTAGTGGGACTGCCTGAAGTAACTTTGGGCATCATTCCCGGCGCTGGCGGCACGCAACGCCTGCCGCGCCTCACTGGAATTTCAACCGCCATCAAACTGATTTGCAGTGGTGAGCGGCTACAGGCCGACGCGGCTCTGAAGCTTGGTATTCTGGACGAGATTGTAGCTGACGATATGCAAGGTGCTGCCATCTCTTGGCTGCACAGCACAGCTTCGTGCAAACGTCCTGTTAGCGTTTTGCGCG
Organism: Acidocella sp.; assembly: GCA_027451225.1. GTDB lineage: Bacteria > Pseudomonadota > Alphaproteobacteria > Acetobacterales > Acetobacteraceae > Acidocella. Next base: position 29,248 of record DAIDJU010000133.1, read on the forward strand.
TACCGCAAGAGACAACGGAGGATATCGCTAAAGCGGAACAGGCAGCACTGAAAGCCGGCAAATCACGCCCCGCCGTCATCGCGGCCATCGCGGCGGTGAAGGAGGCTGCATCCATCCCATTCGCTGAGGCACTGGCCCATGAACGCGCAGTGTTTGAGACGCTGCGCGCCAGCCCCGAGGCTGCCGCTCTGCGCCACATGTTCTTCGCCGAGCGCGAGGCAACGCGCCTGCCTGCCGGATTGCCGCAAACGCCACGCCCCATTCAAACGGTTGCCGTCATTGGCGCTGGAACCATGGGCGGCGGTATAGCCCGTACTGCGCTTGAGGCAGGCTACACTGTTATTCTTTTTGACCAGAATAAAGACTTATTGTCTCAGGCCGGAGAAAATCTGCGTACAAAACTCCCGCAGGCCCAGCTTACCGTGGCCGAAAGCTGGGCGGATATCGCACAGGCAGACCTTGTCATCGAGGCGGTGTTCGAAGATCTGGCCGTAAAGCAGGACGTTTTCCGAAAACTCGACGCCCATGCGAAGCCAGGCGCTGTACTGGCGACCAACACATCATATATCGATATCGATACGGTTGCCGCCGCAACAAAGCGGCCGGAAGATGTACTGGGCCTGCATTTCTTCAGCCCCGCTCATGTGATGAAGCTGCTAGAGGTTGTCCGCGGCACGCACTCGGCGCCTGACCTGGCTGCCACCGGCATGGCATTTGGCAAGCGCCTGAAGAAAATTCCCGTTCTGTGCGGCAATGCTTTCGGCTTTATCGGCAATCGCATCTACAACGCTTACCGCACGCAATGCGAATTCATGCTGGAAGATGGGGCATGGCCGGAAGACGTCGATACCGCGCTGGAAGCATTTGGCTTCGCCATGGGGCCTTTCAGCGTCGCGGATTTGTCGGGTCTTGATATTGCTTGGCGGATGCGCAAGGCCAACGCCACCACACGCAACCCTCGCTCACGCTATGTCCCAGTGCTGGACGAGCTGTGTGAACGTGGACGCTTTGGCCGAAAGACCAATGCCGGATACTACAATTACGCAGATGGCAAGCGCAGCTCCGGCAGCGATGAAACCGTACGCGCCATCATCGCTGAAGCCTCGACCAAACGCGGCATTACCCGCCACGAGCTAACGCCTGAGGCCATCCAGCGCCGTGCGCTCATCGCCATGGTGAATGAAGCGGCCCAGCTTCTGGCGGAAGGCGTGGCGCAACGCGCCTCGGATATCGATGTTGTTCTTGTGCATGGTTATGGTTTTCCTCGCTGGATAGGCGGCCCGGCACACTGGGCTCAAGGTCAGGAGCGTGAGACATTGGAACGCGATCTCGATATCATCGCCGCCGCTACCGGCTTTGGCTTTGTCCGTGGTGATCTCGATATTTTACTCAACAAGACCAAAGGGGATAACGCGTCATGAAACAGGCTTTTGTTTGCGATGCCATTCGTACGCCTTTTGGCCGTTATGGAGGGATTCTGAGCAGCATCCGGACCGACGACCTCGCCGCCCATACCATCAAGGCGCTGATCAGCCGAAACCCTGGCGTGGACTGGCAGGCGGTAGACGATGTGGTTCTTGGCTGCGCCAATCAGGCGGGCGAGGATAACCGCAACGTGGCACGCATGGCGGGGTTGCTGGGCGGGTTACCCATAGATGTACCTGGCACGACGCTCAACCGGCTCTGCGGCTCGGGGCTGGATGCGATCGGCACGGCAGCGCGTAGCATCCGCGTTGGCGAGGCCGCGCTGATGATCGCCGGTGGTGTGGAGAGCATGAGCCGCGCCCCCTTTGTGATGCCAAAAGCTGACAGTCCATTCAGCCGCAATAACGCTGTGTATGACACCACCATCGGCTGGCGCTTCGTGAATCCGCAGATGCAAAAAGCCTATGGCATAGACTCCATGCCGGAAACGGCTGAGAACGTCGCCGCTGATTACAACATCGACCGCGCCGCGCAGGATGCCTTCGCGCTGCGCAGCCAGGAGCGTGCCATTGCTGCGCAAGCTGCCGGGCATCTGGCGCGGGAAATAATCCAGGTTGTGATTCCACAAAAGCGCGGCGAGGCCGTGACTGTCGAACACGACGAACATCCGCGCGCCACCAGCCTGGAAGCGCTGGCCAAGCTCAAGCCGATTGTGCGCCCTGATGGCACGATCACGGCGGGCAATGCCTCCGGCGTGAATGACGGCGCTGGCGCGGTGCTTCTGGCTGACGAAGCCGCCGCCTCTCGCCACGGCCTGACACCCAAGGCAAGGATCATCGGCATGGCGACAGCTGGCGTCCCTCCTCGCATCATGGGTATCGGCCCCGTGCCAGCCACGCAGAAGCTTCTGGCACAAACCGGCATCAACCTGGATCAACTTGATGTCATAGAATTTAACGAAGCGTTCGCCGCACAGGCTTTGGCGGTATTGCGCACACTCAAGCTGGAAGACGACGATCCGCGCGTGAACGCCTGGGGTGGGGCCATCGCGCTCGGGCATCCGCTGGGCGCCAGCGGCGCACGGCTGGTGGCCACCGCCATCAACCGTCTGCACGCCACGGGCGGTCGTTACGCGCTGTGCTCCATGTGCATCGGCGTGGGGCAAGGAATTTCTTTGATCCTTGAACGGGTCTAAGCTTTTTTAAAAAATAGAGGTCGCCATGAAATTGCTGGTCGCTGTGAAGCGCGTGGTTGATTACAACGTCAAGGTCCGAGTGAAGTCGGACAAGTCTGGCGTTGAGACGGCTGGCGTGAAGATGTCCATGAACCCGTTTGACGAGATTGCCGTTGAGGAAGCCGTG
>DAIDJU010000134.1 GCA_027451225.1 Acidocella sp.
CGATTCCGGCGGAATCATAGCCGCGATATTCCAGGCGCTTCAGCCCATCCAGCAGCAACGGCGCCGCCGCAGACAGACCAACAACCCCGACGATTCCGCACATCAGCCTAACCCTCTGTAAACCTCCTCCTGCGGTAGCCCTGGGGCCGCTTACATGTCAAAGGAGCGCAAATTCAATTTGTACGACGGAGTGTTTCATGCGCGCTGTGATCTTCGATTTGGATGGCACGCTGATCGACTCGGCGCCGGACATCGCCGCTTCGGTAAACCGCGTGCTGGCGGCGGATGATCTCGCCCCGCATTCGCTGGAGGCGATCCGGGAGATGATCGGCGATGGCGCCAGGCAGTTGCTGGAACGGGCCTACGCCGCACATGGCCGCATGGCCGAACCTCGGCATCTCGCGGCCTTCATGGCCGACTACCAAGCCAACCCGGTGGTGGAGACGCGGATTTACGACGGCATCCTCCCAGCTTTGGAAAGCTTGCGCGCGGCGGGGTATCCGCTCGGCCTGTGCACCAACAAGCCCATCGGCCCGGCGCGGGCAATCCTCGACGCGCTGAACCTCGCCCCGTTCTTCACCGCCGTGACGGGCGGGGATTCCACACCGTATAAAAAGCCCGATCCGCGCCATCTGGCCGCCACCATGTCGCTGATGGAGGTCAGCGAGGCGACGATGATCGGCGACCATGAGAACGATATGCTGGCCGCCGAGGGGCTGGGCGTGCAGGGAATTTTCGTCACCTGGGGCTATGGGCGGGCGCAGTCCAGCTTCGTGGCCCACGCGCCTGCCGAGCTTCCCGGACTCATCGCCAAGCTGGGGGGCTGAGCCACAGGAATCGGGCTTGACGCGGGGCTTGGCATGTCCCATTTGGCAAACAGGACCAAACAGGTCCGTTTACCGGAGCGGCAATGCTGAAACTCTCGCGCCTGACCGATTACGCCGTGGCCGCGCTGGTGCGTCTCAGCGCGGCGGAGGGGATGGAAACCTCCCCCGGCATCGCCGCCGCCATCGGCGTGCCTGAACCCACCGTGGCCAAGGTGCTCAAGGCCCTGGCCGGGCAGGGGCTGGTGATTTCTACCCGCGGCGCGCGCGGCGGCTACCGGTTGGGCCGGCCGCTTTCGGGCATTGCGGTGTCCGAGGTCATCTGCGCCATCGACGGGCCGATTGCGCTCACCTCCTGTGTCGAGGGCGGGTCCGGCACGTGCGAGAGCCAGTCGCTTTGCCCCGTGGCTGGGCGTTGGGACCCGGTAAACCGGGCGATCCGTGAGGCGTTATCCAATATTACCCTGGCTGACATGGCCGCCGCGGCGCTGCCGCCCGGCTTGCGTGTGCCCCAGACGATGAACGAGGTTGCGTAAATGTCCACCACCGAGATGCAGGCCCTGGCCGAGCAGAAATACAAATATGGCTTCACCACCGAGATCGAGATGGAGGCGTTTCCGCGCGGGTTGAACGAGGACATCATCCGCATGATCTCGGCCAAGAAGGAGGAGCCGGACTGGCTGCTGCAATGGCGCCTGAAGGCTTACGCCGCGTGGCTGGAGATGGAGGAGCCGCATTGGGCCAAGCTGCATCATCCGCCGATTGATTATCAGGACCTCTATTACTACGCCGCCCCGGCCAAGGCGCAGCCGAAATCGTTGGATGAGGTCGATCCCGAGTTGCTCAAGACCTATGAGAAGCTGGGCATTCCGCTGAACGAGCGTGCCGCGCTGGCTGGCGTGGCGGTGGATGCGGTGTTCGACAGCGTCTCCGTGGCCACCACCTTCCGCGAGACCTTGTCCAAGGCAGGGGTGATCTTCTGCCCGATCTCCGAGGCGGTGCGCGAGCACCCTGAGCTGGTGCGCGAATATCTGGGCTCCGTGGTGCCGGTGCGCGACAATTACTTCGCCGCGCTGAACTCCGCCGTGTTTTCCGATGGCAGTTTCGTCTACATCCCCAAGGGCGTGCGTTGCCCGATGGAGCTTTCCACCTATTTCCGCATCAACGCCAAGAATACCGGGCAGTTCGAGCGCACGCTGATCATCGCCGACGAGGCCGCCAGCGTCTCGTACCTCGAAGGCTGCACCGCGCCGATGCGCGATGAGAACCAGCTGCACGCCGCCGTGGTCGAGCTGGTGGCGATGGACGAGGCGAAGATCAAATACAGCACGGTGCAGAACTGGTACCCCGGCGATGCCGAAGGCAAAGGCGGGATCTACAACTTCGTCACCAAGCGCGGCGCCTGCCGAGGGCGTAATTCCAAAATCTCCTGGACGCAGGTGGAAACCGGCTCGGCGATTACCTGGAAATACCCGTCCTGCATCCTGCAAGGCGATGGTTCGGTCGGCGAGTTCTACTCCGTGGCCTTGACCAATAATTACCAGCAGGCCGATACCGGCACCAAGATGATCCATCTGGGCAAGAACACCACCAGCACGATCATCTCAAAGGGCATCTCGGCTGGCCACTCCAACAACACTTATCGCGGGCTGGTGAAAATCTCCGCCGCCGCGTCCGGCGCGCGCAACTTCACGCAGTGCGATTCCTTGCTGATCGGCGATCAGTGCGGGGCGCATACCGTGCCGTATATCGAAAATCGCAACATGTCCGCCAAGGTGGAACATGAAGCCACCACCTCGAAGATCGCCGAGGACCAGCTCTTCTATTGCCGCTCCCGTGGCCTGAGCCAGGAGGATGCGGTCGGGCTGATCGTGAACGGGTTCTGCAAGGATGTTCTGAAGGAACTCCCGATGGAATTCGCCGTCGAGGCGCAAAAACTACTCTCTGTCTCTCTGGAAGGCTCTGTCGGCTGATGTTGGAAATCAAGAATCTGCATGCGCGCATTGGCGAGAAGGAAATCCTGCGCGGCGTGAATCTGGTTGTGCCGGATGGTGAGATCCACGCCATCATGGGCCCGAACGGCGCTGGCAAATCCACGCTCTCCTACGTGCTCTCGGGGCGCGATGGTTACGAGGTGACCGAGGGTGAGGTTATTTATGACGGTCAGAACATCCTCGAACTGCCGCCTGAGGACCGCGCGGCGGCGGGGCTGTTTCTCGCCTTCCAGTATCCGGTGGAGCTGCCCGGGGTGGGCAACGCCAACTTCCTGCGCACGGCGCTGAACGCCATCCGCCGCAAGCGCGGCGAGGAGGAGCTGGACGCCGTCGCCTTCCTCAAGCTGGCGCGGGCGGCGGTGAAGTCGCTGCACATGAAAGAGGATTTCCTCAAGCGCAACGTGAATGTCGGCTTCTCGGGCGGTGAGAAGAAGCGCAACGAGATGCTGCAGATGGCGCTGCTGCAGCCGGGTCTTGCTATCCTCGACGAAACGGATTCCGGGCTGGATATCGACGCGCTGAAGATCGTGGCCGATGGCGTGAACGCCCTGCGCGGGCCGAAATTCTCGGCACTCGTCATCACCCATTACCAACGCCTGCTCGACCATATCGTGCCGGATGTGGTGCATGTGCTCTCCGCCGGGCGCATCGTGCGCTCCGGCCCTAAGGAGTTGGCGCTGGAGCTGGAAGCGCATGGCTATGCCGGGCTGGAAGCGGCCTGAGCCATGACCGCGCTGCCCACCAAGAAGCTTGAAGCCTGGCGCTATACCGATCTGCGCCCGCTTGCCAGCATCGAGTTTTCCGCACCGCCGCCAGCCGCAATTCCGGCGCTGCCGGAGATCGATCTTCCGCGCCTCGTGTTTCTCAATGGCGTGCTGGCGAAGGAGCTGTCCTCGCCTTTCGCCTATGCGCGGAACTTCCAGGCCATAGCTGAAGACACCGCGCAGCCGCTGGCGCTCATCAATGCCGAGACGGCGCAGGATGGTGTGACGCTGAACATCCCGGCGGGGGTGGATGCGGGCACGCTGCTGCTTATCTCCCATGCTTCCGGCGATGCGCCGTTCGCATTTCATCTGCGCCACCGCATCACTTTGGGCGAGGGCGCTCAGCTCACGCTGATCGAGATCGCTAAAGGTGAAGGCGTGTACTGGCACGATCCGGTGACGGATATCGAGCTGGCGCAGGGGGCGAAGTTCGCGCATATCCGCTTGCAGGATGAAAGCCGCGAGGCGTTTCACCTCGCCACCATCCGCGCCCGCGTGGCCGGGGCCGCCGTGTACGATCATTTCACCGCCACCATCGGCGCGCGGCTCTCGCGCACCGAGATCGGCGCGGTGCTTACCGGCACCGGGGCGCTGGCGCATCTCAACGGCGTGCAACTGCTGGCCGGCACGCAGCATGGCGATTTCACCACCGTGGTGGCGCATAAAGCGCCGGGCTGCCCTTCGCGCCAGACGGTGAAATCCGTGCTCGCGGGCACGGCGCGCGGCGTGTTCCAGGGGCGCATCGAGGTGGACCGCGTGGCCCAGCAGACCGATGGCTTCCAGCTCAGCCAGGCGCTGCTGCTCTCGCCCGGCGCCGAGATGGACATCAAGCCCGAGCTTGAGATTTTCGCCGATGATGTGAAATGCAGCCACGGCGCCACTATCGGCGCGCTGGATGCGGAGCAGCTTTTCTACCTGCGCTCGCGTGGCATCCCCGAGGATCAGGCGCGCTCCATGCTCATCCGCGCCTTCCTCGAGGAAGCGCTGGAGCCGGTGACGCAGCCGCAGGCGCGTGCAGTGCTGGAAGAGGCCATCGACGGATGGTGGGTGAAGCAATGAGTGTGGCTCTGGAGAGTTTTAACGTTGAAGCCGCCCGCGAGGATTTCCCGATCCTCAAGGAGCTCGTGCATGGCAAGAAGCTGGTGTTCCTGGACTCCGGCGCGTCGGCACAAAAGCCGCGCGCGGTGATCGACGCGATGTGCCATGTGATGGAGGCGCAATACGCCAACGTGCATCGCGGGCTGCACTACATGTCGGAAAAAACATCCGACGCGTATGAGGCGGTGCGCGGCAAGGTGGCGGCGTTTATCAACGCGGCCTCGCAGGATGAGATCGTCTTCACTCGCAACGCCACGGAATCCATCAATCTCATCGCCTATACCTGGGGGCGTTCGGCGCTCAAGCCCGGTGATGCTGTGGCGGTGTCCGAGATGGAGCATCACGCCAATCTCGTACCCTGGCAGATGCTGCGCGATGCGCATGGCACCGAGCTGAGGATCGTCAAGATCACTGATTCCGGCGAGATCGATTTCGACTCACTGGAGCAGGTCTTCGCTGACGGCAAGGTAAAGCTGCTCTCCATCACCCATATGTCCAATGTGCTGGGCACTTACACGCCGGCCGAGCGGCTCGCCAAATTCGCGCATGAGCGCGGGGCGAAGATTTTGCTCGATGGCAGCCAGGCCATTGTGCACCGCGCCGTGGATGTGCAGGCTATCGACGCCGATTTCTACGTTTTCTCCGGCCATAAGCTTTATGGCCCCACGGGCATTGGCGTGCTCTACGCCAAGCGCGAGATCCTGGAGGACATGCCGCCCTTCATGGGCGGTGGCGACATGATCGCTTCCGTCACCTACGAGAAATCCACCTGGGCCAAGCCGCCTTTCCGTTTCGAGGCCGGGACGCCCGCGATCATCGAGACCATCGGGCTGGGGGCGGCGATCGATTACGTCAACGCCATCGGCCTGCCGGCGATCGCCGCGCATGAGCGTATGCTAACCGAACATGCGCTTGCCACCCTGGGAAATCTCGAAGGGCTGAAGATTCTCGGCCGAGCACAGGATCGCGGCGGCGTTATCTCCTTCGTTATGGATGGCGTGCATGCACACGATATCGCCACGCTGCTCGACCGCCAGGGGATTGCCGTGCGCGCCGGGCATCATTGCGCCGAGCCGCTGATGGGCCGCCTTGGCGTGACCAGCACCGCCCGCGCCACCTTTGCGCTCTACACGACGCTGGAGGAGATCGACGCTCTGGCCAAGGGGCTGCAACGCATCAGGCAGATCTTCGCATGAGCAATCCGTATCAGGCGCTCATCGTCGAGCGGCACAAGCACCCGCTGCATGCAGGCAGGCCGACGCAGTTTGATGCGCAAGGGCAGGGGGCGAACCCAATCTGCGGCGATGCGGTGCGCGTGTACGTCTCTCGTGCTGGCATGGATGTGCATTACGAAGCCGAAGGCTGCGCCATCATGAACGCCAGCGCCGATCTGATGGCCGATGCCGTGGAGGGCAAGACGCCCGAGCAGGTCGAGCGCCTGCATCGTGACTTCGAAAAGCTTGTGACCACAGGCGAGGAAAACCATGAACTCGGCGAGCTGAACGCGCTCGCTGGGCTTGCTGGCTATTCCTCCCGCATTCGTTGCGCCACGCTGCCCTGGAGCGCGCTGGCCGAGGCTCTGCACCATGTCTGACGCTGAGAAAATGGTTCCCGTAACTGCCTGGACGCCCGATGGCGAGACGCACCCGCATGTGTCGGAAGACGCCGTGATCGGCGCTATCGCCACCGTGTTCGACCCAGAAATCCCGGTGAATATCTACGAACTCGGGCTGATCTACGCCATCGAGATCAACGACAATAACGATGTGAAGATCGAGATGACGCTGACCGCACCCGGCTGCCCCTCGGCGCAGGAATTGCCGGAGATGGTGCGCAATGCGGTGGCGTGTGTCGATGGCGTTGGCGACATAACGGTGGATACGGTGTGGGATCCGCCGTGGGATCAGAGCCGCATGAGCGAGGAAGCCCGCCTCATGCTGAACATGTTCTAAGGAAAACACTATGAGCACGAGTTTCACTCCCGCCACGCCGAAACGCGAACTCCCGCCGCTGATGCAGCTCACCGAAGCCGCAGCCGAGCGCCTGCGCAAGCTGTACGAGGGCGCGGAGGCGGGCAAAATGCTGCGTATTTCCGTCTCCACCAAGGGCTGTTCCGGCATGTCCTACGAGATGAACTGGGTGGAAGAAGCCGGTCCGCAGGATGAGGTGGTGAAGAGCCAGGATCTCACCGTGCTGGTGGACCGCAAGGCGACGCTGTTCCTGATCGGCACCACGATGGACTACAAGGAGAACGCGCTGACGCGCGGCTTCACCTTCGAGAATCCGAATGAGAAGGGCCGTTGCGGCTGCGGCGAGAGCTTCCACGTTTAAAACCCGCTAACGGGTTTTAAACGCTAAGCCGAGAGCGTGATCGTCACCGGTACATGGTCGGAAGGTTGAGGCTTGGCGCGTTCATCCTTATGGATGGTCACCGAGACCAGCCGTTCCGCCAAGCGCGGTGAGAGCAGTGCATGGTCGATGCGCAGGCCCGAATTGCGGTCCCACGCTCCGGCCTGGTAGTCCCAGAAGGTGTAGAGCGTTTCGCGCGGATGCAGCGCGCGCACGGCCTCGGTCAAACCTGTGTAGATCAGCGCGTTGAAAGCGGCACGGGTTTCCGGGCGGATCAGCGCATCGCCGGGGGGCAGAGCCCGCGGGGCGAAATCGGCGTCGGTCGGGCAGACATTGTAATCCCCGGCCAGGATGAAATCTTCGTCAGCTTCCATCATCGCCGCCGCGTGCAGGCGCAAATTCTCCATCCATTCCAGCTTGTAGGCATAGCCCGCCTCGCCACCGGAATTGCCGTTGGGCAGATACAACCCGCCGATGCGCATCCCCTGCGCCGAAACCTCGACATAGCGTGCATGCGCGTCCGCCTCGGTCATGCCCGGCAGCTTGCGCAAGGTCACCTCCACCGGGGCGCGGTGCAGCAGGGCGACGCCGTTATAGGATTTCTGCCCCACCACCACGGCCTCGTAGCCAAGCTGCCTGAAGGCGAGGGCGGGGAACTGGTGCTCCTCGCATTTGATCTCTTGCAGCAGCAGGTAATCGGGCTGCTCGCGGGCCAGGAACTCCGCCACATGCGTCTCGCGGATGCGCACGGAATTCACGTTCCATGTCGTTATTTTAATCAACGGAGAACGAGGTCCCGCAGCCGCAGGAGGCGGTGGCGTTGGGGTTTTTCACCAGAAAATGCGCGCCCATCAGGCTGTCCTTGAAGTCCAGCTCCGAGCCGCCGAGGAAATCCAGGCTCACCGGGTCCACCAGCACTTTCGCGCCGTTCAGTTCCACCACGAGGTCGTCGGGGTTTTGCTTGTCGGTGAGGTCGAAGCGGTATTGCAGGCCGGAGCAGCCGCCCGCCAGCACCTCCACCCGCAGCGCCTGCGCGCCGGGCTCGCTGGCCAGGATTTCCGCCACCCGGGCGGCGGCATTGGAAGAGATGGTAAAGCTCATGCAACCTATATAGGGGGGCAAGGCCTTGGAGGGTAGGGCGCGGATGGGCTAAGCCTGCGCGTATGACAAAAGCCCCCTATGCGGTACATGCGCGGGATTCGCGCGGCCGCCAGCACGCCCAGCCGGATTCGGACGATCGCAGCCCCTACCAGCGCGACCGCGACCGCGTGGTGCACTGCTCGGCCTTCCGCAAGCTGCAGTACAAGACGCAGGTCTTCGTGACGCGCGAGGGGGATTTCTACCGCACGCGCCTGACGCACAGCCTGGAGGTGGCGCAGATCGCCCGCTCCATCGCCCGCACGCTGGGGTTGGACGAGGACCTGACCGAATGCCTAGCCCTGGCGCACGACCTCGGCCATCCGCCCTTCGGCCATGCGGGCGAGCGCGGGTTGAACGAGGCGCTGCGCGAGTTCGGCGGGTTCGACCATAACGACCAGTCCTTCCGTGTGGTCACGCTGCTGGAGCAGCGCTACGCGGCGTTCGACGGCCTGAATCTCTCCTGGGAGACGCTGGAGGGGCTGGCCAAGCATAACGGCCCGCTGAAAAACCCGCCGCCCACCATCGCCGCCTTTAACGAGGCGATGCCGCTGGACCTCAACCGCCAGACCTCCGCCGAGGCCCAGGTGGCCGCGTTCTCGGACGATGTGGCCTACAACACCCACGACCTCGATGATGGCTTGCGCGCCGGGCTGTTCGAGTTCGAGGATCTGCTGGACCTGCCGGTGATCGGCGATCTCGTCCGCCGCGCCCAGGCGCTGACCACGGCCAAGAACCGCGTCCGCCACGAGCTGAGCCGCTCCGTCATCAACACATTGGTGCATGACGCGCTGAAGGAGAGCGAGCGCCGCCTCGCCGCCCTGAACCCGCAAAGCACCGAGGACATCCGTAACGCGCCCACACCGGTCATCGGCTTCTCCGAGGAGATCCGCGTGGCCAATGTGGCGCTGAAGCGCTTCCTGTTCGCCCGCATGTACCGGCACTGGCGCGTCAACCGGCAGACGCATAAGGCCGAACATGTGACCAAGACCCTGGCGAACCTGCTGCTGCACCAGCCCAACCTGCTGCCCGATGATTGGCGTGACCGCGCAGGCGCTGGCGGCTCCGCCCAGGCCGCCGAGGTGGTGCGTGACTACGTGGCGGGCATGACCGACCGCTACGCCCTCGATGAATTTTCCCGGTTGACCGACCCAGCCGTCCCTGCCTGAAAGCGTGACCATGAGTGAAGAGAATCTGTACGCCGCCCTGCGCGGCATTGTGCTGCGTGAGCTGGCCGAGCTGGCCCCCGGCTTGGCCGAAGAGGTGCTGGCGCGCGTCGAGGTGACCCCGACCAAGGACCCGGCGCATGGCGATATGGCGAGCAACGCCGCGATGATCGCGGCCAAGCCCGCCGGCAAGAACCCGCGTGAACTGGCTGCGGGGCTGGTCGAGCGCCTGAGCGCGCAGCCGGGCATCGCCAAGGCCGAGGCCGCCGGGCCGGGCTTCGTCAACCTGACCCTGGCCCCGGAGCTGCTGCTGGCGCAGCTCCCCGTCATCCTCAACGCGGGTGAGGCGTATGGCCAGGGTGCTGCCCGTGGCCACAAGATCAACGTCGAGTACGTCTCCGCCAACCCCACCGGGCCGCTGCATGTCGGCCATTGCCGTGGCGCCGTGGTGGGCGACGCCCTCTCCAACCTGCTGGCCAAGGCGGGGTATGACGTCACCAAGGAATATTACATCAACGATGCCGGGGCGCAGGTGCTGGCGCTCGCGCGCTCGGTTTATGTCCGCTACCTCGAGGCGCTGAAGCTCTCGCCGGAAGCCTATATCGAGACCGTGCCGGGCGGCATGCAGTATGGCGGGGCGTATCTCATCCCCATCGGCGAGGCGCTGGCGGTGCAGTATGGCGACCAGTTCGCGGAAACCCCCGAGGCCAACTGGCTCGACACCTTCCGCGATTTCGCCGTGGACCGGATGATGGACCTGATCCGCGAGGATCTCGCCGCCCTCGGCGTGGTGCACGACGTGTTCTCCTCCGAGCGCGCGCTGGTGGAAGCCGGTGGCGTGGCGCGCGGGCTGCAAAGCTTGCGCGATCAGGGGCTGATCTACCGTGGCATTCTGGAGCCGCCCAAGGGCAAGACGCCGGATGATTGGGAGCCGCGTGAGCAGGAGCTTTTCCGCGCCACCGAATTCGGCGACGACGTGGACCGCCCGATCGCCAAGTCCGACGGCTCCTATACCTACTTCGCCAACGACATCGCCTACCACGCAGACAAGATGGCGCGCGGCTTCAACGCCATGATCGACGTTTGGGGCGCGGACCATGGCGGCTATGTGCGGCGCATGGAGGCGGCGGTGAAGGCCCTGGCTGATGGCCGCCCCGCCCGGTTGGACGTGCTGCTTTGCCAGATCGTGCGCGTGATGAAGAACGGCGAGCCGGTGCGCATGAGCAAGCGCGCGGGCACCTTTGTGGAACTACGAGACCTTATCGACGAAGTCGGGTCGGACGCCGTGCGCTTCCTCATGCTGATGCGCAAATCCGACGCGCAGATGGATTTCGACCTCAACGCCGCCGTGGCGCAGACGCGCGACAACCCGGTGTTCTACGTGCAATACGCCCATGCGCGCTGCCGCTCGGTGCTGCGCGCGGCCCCCGAGGTGAACGCGGCGGCGGATCTCTCCAGCCTCGCCGCGCCCGAGGAGCAGGCCATGCTGCGCCGGCTCATCACCTGGCCGCGTCTCGTCGAGCAGGCAGCCGAGTCGCGCGAGCCGCATCGCGTGGCGTTCTTCCTCTACGAGCTGGCGGGGGATTTCCATGCCCTGTGGAATGCCGGGCGGGACAACGCGTCCCTTCGGTTTTTGCAGGAGGACAAGCCGGTTGAGACCGACGCGCGCATCGCGCTTGTGGCCGCTACAGCGATCGTGCTTCGCTCGGGCCTTGCCGTGCTTGGCGTCAAGCCGGTCGAGGAGATGAGGTAGGCTTGCAGGACCCGGACGACGATTTTCTCTACCAGCCGCATCGGGAGAGAGGCGAGCGCTTCGACCCCGCCTTGCGCCGCATGGCGCTGGGGGCGGGCGGGGTAACGCTGCTCGTCATCGTCGTGGCGCTGGGGTGGAGCGGCTTCCGCACCGGGAATTTCGGCCCGCCGCCGGTTATCAACCCGCCGGACGTGCCGCTGCGCGTGGCCCCGGAAAGCCCGGGCGGGCTGGTGGTGCCGGGGGCCGATGTGCCCATCATGTCCGGCCAGACCGATGCGCAGGCAGCCCCCCAGCTTGCCCCCAGCTCCCAGGGCCCCGCCGTGGCGCAGCTGGACCAGGCCGCCGGGCTGAACCAGCCGCCGCCGCAACCCGCATTGGCCCAACCGGCGCCCGGCATGGCCCAGCCCGCGCCGCAGGCGGCGGTCAGCCCGGCCAAGCCCGCCGCTGCTCCGGCCGCGGCGCCCAGCCCCGCCAAGCCCAGCGGCCCGGCGGACGTGCAACTCGCCGCCACGCCGGACGAGCCTAGCGCTGCCGCCACCTGGGCCAGTCTGCAAAGAAAGTACCCGGATTTGTTGGGGAGCAGGAAACCCGTGATCATTCCCGCCGTGGTTAACGGCAAGAGCGTCTGGCGCCTGCGCGTCAGCGGCTTCGCCAGCGCCGATGAGGCAAAATCCTTCTGCGCCCAGCTCACCGCCAAGGGTGGGCAATGCGCGGTGGCGGCGTTCTGATGAAGCCCGTAATCTTAGGCATTTCCGGCCCGGCGCTGACGCCGGATGAGCGCGACCTGTTTCTGGCGCACCGCCCGCGCGGGGTGATCCTGTTCAGCCGCAACATCGTGGACTCGGCGCAGCTTGCGGCGCTGATGGCCGATCTGCGCGCCGTCCTGCCGCCGGATGCGGTGCTAATGGTGGACCAGGAGGGCGGGCGCGTCGCACGGCTGAAGCCGCCGCACTGGCCCGCCCTGCCGCCCGCCGGCAGCCTGCGCACGGCCGAGGAAGCTTTTGCCCATGGCCGCGCTTTGGGCGTGATGGTGCGCGAGGCGGGCTTCACCAGCACCGCCGCCCCGGTTCTGGATCTGCGGGTGCCCGGCGCGTCGGACGTGGTGGGGGACCGCGCCATTACCGGCGGCCCGGAAACCGTGGCGGCGCTCGGCGGCGAGATCGCCCGGGGCATTCTGGCCGAGGGCATCATCCCGGTGATGAAGCACATCCCCGGCCATGGCCGCGCGCTGGTGGACAGCCACGTGGCGCTGCCCCGCGTGCCGGAACTTACCGATGACGATCTGCTGCCCTTCATCCGCAACCGGCATCTGCCCTGGGCGATGACGGCGCATGTGGTTTACGAATCCATCGACCCCGAACGCCCTGGCACGCTCTCTCCGGTCGTGATCCGCGAGATCATCCGGGGCAAGGTCGGCTTTACCGGCACGCTGGTGTCGGATGATCTGGCCATGGGCGCGCTCTCCGGCACCAGCCCGGCCGAGCGGGCGGTGGCGGCGCTGGAAGCCGGGTGCGACGTCGCGCTTTATTGCCCCGGCGACATGGCGGGCAACCGCGCCGTGCTGGAGGCGTTGGCATGAGCACCGGTCTGCTCCTGCTGCTGGCCCTGGCCCCGGCGATCATCCTGCACGAGCTGGCGCATGGCTATGTCGCGCATCTGCTGGGCGACGACACGGCCAAGAATGCGGGGCGGCTGACCCTCAACCCGCTCAAGCATATCGATCCGTTCGGCTCTATCGGCCTGCCGCTGCTGCTGGCACTCGCCCAGCTTGCCACCATCGGGCATATCGAGTTCCTGTATGGCTGGGCCAAGCCGGTGCCGGTGAACCCGCTGAGGCTCAACATCAATGGCCGGTACGACCCGCGCCGCCTGATGGGCGTGGTGGGCATTGCGGGGCCGGCCATGAACTTCGCCCTGGCGCTGGCCGCCGGGTTCGCCGTGCATGGCGGGGTGGGGCTGGAGTTCCTGGCCTATTTCATCGAGATCAATCTGGTGCTGGGGCTGTTCAATCTCATCCCGCTGCCGCCCATGGATGGCGGACGCGTTGCCGTGGCCGTGCTGCCGCTGCCTCTGGCCATCAAGCTCGCCAGCGCCGAGCGGCTGGGTATTCTGCTGGTGCTGCTGGTGCTGTTCATCCTGCCCACGGTGCTGGGGCAGTTTGGCATTGTATTCGACCCGTTCCAGGCCGCGATGAGCATGATCCTGCCCTGGGCGGAGCATCTGGTCCTCGCGCTTACGGGGAATCTCGGTGGAAACTGAAGCCCTCGTCCTGCATCTGGACGGCTATGACGGGCCGCTGGATCTGCTGTTGGAACTCGCCCGCACGCAGAAGGTGGACATCGCCAAGATCTCCATCCTGCAATTGGTCGAGCAATTCCTCGCTGTTATCGAGGGTGCGCGACGCGTGCGCCTGGAGC
Source organism: Acidocella sp. (assembly GCA_027451225.1). Taxonomy (GTDB): domain Bacteria; phylum Pseudomonadota; class Alphaproteobacteria; order Acetobacterales; family Acetobacteraceae; genus Acidocella. Next base: position 13,503 of record DAIDJU010000134.1, read on the forward strand.
TGGCCGCCGACTGGCTGGTGATGGCCGCGTGGCTGACCTGGCTGAAATCCCGCCTCTTGGTGCCCCAGTTTGGCGAGCCGGAAGACGCAGAACTGGCCGCCGAGACGCTGGCGGCAAGGCTCATCGACCTGCAAGCCGTCCGCCAGGCCGCCGCATGGCTCGGGCAGCGCCCGCAGTTGGGCTGGGATGTGTTCCCGCGTGGCGAGGCGGAGGATTTCACCGAGACCGACCGCTCCAAGTTGAAGCTGGACCTCGCCTCGCTGCTCTCGGCTTATCTGGCCGCGCGCCGCCGTGCGGGGGGCAAGCAGCGCTACCGGCCCAAGCCGATGGTCTATCTCTCGGTGCGCGAGGCGTTGGAGCGTATCGGCAAGCTGCTGGGCTCGAAGCCGGACTGGGCCTCGCTGGAGCAATTCCTGCCCGAAGGGCTGGAAGATGGCGTGCCCAAACGCGCGGCCCTCGCGGCGACCTTGATCGCGGGCTTGGAAATGGCCAAAGATGGCCGCTTGAATTTGCGCCAGGACCAGGAATTCGGCCCGATCCTGGTCCGCAACCGGATGGAGCTTGAGGCAGGCGATGAGTAACGACATGATCCAGGCCCTGCGCGTGGCGGAAGCGGCGGTCTTTGCCGCCACCCAGCCGGTTACGCCGCGCATGCTGGCCACGATCCTGCCCGAGACCACCGATATCGACGCCGTGATGGGTGCGCTCACCACGGCCTATGCCGAGCGTGGGGTGAATCTGGTGCAGGTGGGCGGCGGCTGGCAGTTCCGCACCGCGCCGGACATTGCGCCCTATCTGCGCAAGGTGGTGGAGTTGCCGCGCCGTTTGCCGCGCGTGGCGATGGAGACGCTGGCCATCGTCGCTTACCACCAGCCGGTCACGCGCACCGAGATCGAGGAAATCCGTGGCGCCAGCCTCTCCCAGGCGACGCTCGATCTGCTGCTGGAAAACGCGCTGATCACGCCGAAGGGCCGCAAGGAAACGCCGGGCCGCCCCACGCTATGGGCCACCACCCCGGCCTTCTTGGCGCAATTCGGGCTGAACGATCTGCGTGACCTGCCCAAACGCGAGGAACTGCTCATCGACCCCGCCGGCCCGGCCCCCGCGCCGCAACCGGCCTCGGTGTTCGTCTCCGGCACGGCGGACGAAACGCCATGACCCTGCGCATCACCCGCGAGACGCTGCTGAACGGCACAGTGCGGGAGATGCAGCGCCACCATGCCAGCACCCACCCGGACATGCACTGGCGCAGCGAGGATGAGATGGCCCGCCTACTGCACCAGGCGCTGGCCGAGCTGGGGGCGGGGCAGGATCTCTGGGTGTTCGGCTATGGCTCGCTGATCTGGAACCCGGCCTTCGAGTTCGTGGAGAGGCGCTGCGCCCTGCTGCGCGGTTGGCACCGGCGCTTCTGCCTGAAGATGTATATGGGCCGGGGCACGCCGGAAAATCCGGGCCTGATGCTCGCACTTGACCGGGGCGGGGCCTGCCGGGGGGTGGCGTTCCGCATCGAGGCCGCGAAGGTGCCGGAGGAGCTGGGGTTGCTCTGGCAGCGCGAGATGTATGGTGGCTCCTATAATTTCCGCTGGGTCACATTGCAGTCGGGTGGCGAGAGCTACCGGGCGCTGACCTTCGTGAGCAACCATGAGCATCCGCGCTACACCAGGGAGCTGACGGTGGATCAGGCGGCCCACATCATCGCCACCGCCAAGGGCGATCTCGGCACCTGCCGGGAGTATCTGGAGAATACCGTCGCGCATTTGCGCCAGCTTGGCGTGCGCGATACGGGGCTGAGCCGCATCGCCGCGGCTTTGCCTAAACGTTAGAGCAATATGCGCGTAAGCGCATGAAATTGCTCGCTCAACACTAAAACCCCACGCATTCGGCCATTTGCTGAATACGTGGGACCCTGCTAGCACACCGCAATGTTCGGATTGTCCTGGGGTGAGATCGCGTTGATCATGGCCGTGGCGCTCATCGCCATTGGGCCGAAGGATCTGCCGATCGCCATCCGCACCGTCACCGGCTTCATCAAGAAGGCCCGTGGCATGGCCGCTGAATTTCAGGGCCATGTCGATGAGATGATGCGCGAGGCCAATCTCTCGGATGTAAAGACCGAGATCGACAAGCTCCGCCGGTTCGACTTTAAAACCGCCGCCGAGCAGGCCGTGGACCCGGACGGCACGCTGCGCCAGACCGTGGCCGAGGTGAAGCAGGCCACCGCCGCGCCTGCCGCCGCAATGCCAGCCTACACCCCGCCGCCCGTGGTGGTGGAGGAACCGCCCGAGGCGCCCGATTTCATCCCGCCCGATGCCGCCCGCAAACCGCCTGTGCCCGGCTTTATTCCGCCCGGCACCAAGCGCTGGGGATTTTAAGTGATGGCCGACGCCAAGCCTGAAGAAGATCAGATCGACGATAAGGAAATGCCGCTGCTGGAGCATCTGGCGGAGCTGCGCCGCAGGCTGATCTGGTCGGCGCTGGCTTTCATCGTGGCGTTCCTCGTCTGCTACCATTTCGCGCCCAGGATCTACGAGTTCCTCGCCGCCCCGCTGGCCCATGCGCTGGAGGCGCGGGGCGAGAAGCCGGAGTTGATCTACACCGCGCTGTACGAGGCGTTCTTCACTTATGTGAAGGTCTCGGTCTTCGCCGCCGCGTTCATCTCCTTCCCCGTTGTGGCCTCGCAGCTTTGGCTGTTCATCGCCCCGGGGCTGTATAAGCGCGAGAAACGGGCCTTGCTGCCGTTCCTCATTGTCACGCCGATCCTGTTCTTCGCGGGTGGGGCGCTGGCTTACTACGTGTTCTTCCCCGTCGCCTGGAAGTTCTTCCTCTCCTTCCAGCAGATGACCGGCGGGGTGGAAATCTCGCTGATGGCCCGGGTGAGCGATTACCTGGATATCGTGATGAAGCTGATCTTCGCGTTCGGGCTGTCGTTCGAGCTGCCGGTGCTGCTCACGCTGCTGGGCAAGGTCGGCATCATCAACGCCGCCTCGTTGCGCAAATATCGCCGTTACGCCTATGTCGGCTGCTTTATCCTGGCCGCCGTCATGGCCCCGCCGGATGTGCCCTCCCAGGTGCTGATGGCCAGTTTGCTGATTTTCCTGTTCGAAATCTCGGTCTTCTCGGTGAAATGGGTCGAGCCAAAGATGGACGCTGACAATGCATGACATAAAGACGATTCGTGATGACGCCGCCGGGTTCGACGCCGGATTGGCCCGCCGTGGCATCCTGCCGGTCTCCAAGGAGCTGCTGGAACTGGACGAGCAGCGCCGCGCCGCCCTGGCCAAGCAGCAGGATTTGCAGGCCAGCCGCAACGCCCTGGCCAAGCGCATCGGCGAAGCCAAGCGCGCCAAGGCCGACACGGCCGAGCTGGAAGCCGAAGGTGCCAAGATCCGTGCCGAGATGGAGGCGCTGGACGCCGAAGGCCCGCGCCTCGACGCCCTGCTGCGCGATATGCTCTCCAAGATCCCCAATCTGCTCGACGGCGCCGTGCCCGAGGGCAAGGATGAGAGCGAGAACAAGGTGCTCAAGCACTGGGGCGAGAAGCGCGACTTCGCCTTTCCGGTGAAGCAGCATTTCGAGCTGGGCGAGGCGCTGGGGCTGATGGATTTCTCCGGCGCCGCCAAACTCGCCGGCGCGCGCTTTACCGTGCTCAAGGGGCAGCTTGCCCGGCTGGAACGCGCGCTGGGGCAGTTCATGCTGGACGTGCACACCGCCGAGCATGGCTATTCCGAGACCACCGTGCCGCTGCTGGTGAACGACGCCACAATGTTCGGCACCGGCCAGCTGCCGAAATTCGCCGAGGATCTGTTCCGCACCACCGATGGCCGCTGGCTGATCCCCACCGCCGAGGTCTCGCTGACCAATCTCGTCTCCGGCGAGATCCTGCCCGCCGCCAAGTTGCCGCTGCGCGTGACGGCGCTCACCCCCTGTTTCCGCTCCGAGGCCGGGTCCGCCGGGCGCGATGTGCGCGGCATGCTGCGCCAGCACCAGTTCGCCAAGGTGGAGCTGGTCAGCATCACCACCCCCGAGGAGTCCGAGGCCGAGCATGAGCGCATGACCCGTGCCGCCGAGACGATCCTGGAGCGCCTGGAACTGCCCTACCGCCGCGTGCTGCTCTGCGCTGGCGATACCGGCTTCTCGGCGGCCAAGACCTACGACCTTGAAGTCTGGGTGCCGGGGCAGGAGACGTATCGCGAGATTTCCTCCTGCTCCAACACCCGTGCCTTCCAGGCCCGGCGCATGAACGCCCGCTACCGTGCTGGCGAGGGCAAGCCCGATTTCGTGCATACGCTCAACGGTTCGGGCGTGGCGGTGGGCCGCGCGCTCATCGCGGTGCTGGAGAACTACCAGAACGAGGACGGCTCCATCACCATCCCCACCGTGCTGCGCCCCTATATGGGCGGGCTCGAAAAAATCTCCGCGGCCTGACACGTTTTCAAGTTACTCTTTGTCATCAATGGGTAACCGGGTAACCGGGACAGCCCATCCGTAAAAAGCTATAGGCGTGGCCGGTTTATGGGGAGACAAAGAGCGTGGCGGAGTCGGTCGGGCAGCGCAGAGGGTTCGGAAAACGCTGGATTTTCTTGGGTCTGGCGGTGCTGCTGGGCTTGTTTATCTGGTGGCGGCATAGCGGCAACGTGCCGCAGAGCCGTGGCGGCGGTGGAATCGCGGTTGGGGTAGCCAAGGCGGTTTCCGGCTCCATGCCGGTGACGTTGGACGAGCTCGGCACCGTCACCCCCGTCACCACCGTCACCGTGCTCCCGCAGATCAGCGGCTACATCACCCAGGTGGCCTTCACCGAGGGGCAGGATATCACCGCCGGGCAGTTCCTGGTGCAGATTGACCCGCGCCCCTACCAGATCCAGCTCGAGCAGTATCAGGCCGCCCTGGCCAAGGACAGCGCTTCCCTGGCCCAGGCGCGCTCGGACCTCTCCCGCTACACGAAGCTGGCGGCGCAGGACAGCATTTCGGCGCAGACGGTGGCCGACCAGCAATTCCTCGTGGCGCAGGACGAAGCCGCCACCAAATCCGACCAAGCGAATATCGACAGCGCCAAGCTGGACCTCGTCTATTGCCACATCACCTCGCCGATTTCCGGGCGGGTGGGCCTGCGCGAGGTTGATCTCGGCAATTACGTCACTGCCAGCAGCTCCACCGGCTTGGCGGTCGTCACTAGCGTCTCGCCCACCACGGTCATCTTCTCGGTCTCGCAGACGGATCTCGCCCCCGTGCTCACGCGGCTGGGCCAGGGGGCGAAGCTCACCGCCGCCGCCTATTCCAGCGATGACAGCACTAAGCTCGAGGACGGCACGCTGGAGGCCGTGGACAGCCAGATCGACACCTCCACCGGCATGGTCAAGCTGCGCGCCAACTTCGCCAATGCCGACGGCCAGCTCTTCGCCAATGAATTCGTCAACGTGCACCTGCTGGTGAACACGCTGCAAAACGCCACGCTGGTGCCCAGCACGGCGGTGCAGAGCGGCGCGCCCGGTACATATGTGTACGTGGTGCAGCCGGACAGCACGGTGAAGGTGCAGACCGTCACCACCGGGCCGACGGATGGCACCAACACCGTCATCGCCAAGGGCGTCGCCCCCGGCGATGTGGTGGTAACCGATGGTATCGACCGCCTTTCCGACGGCATGAAGGTGCAGGTTGCCACCTTGCCGACCGCCGCCGGGCAGGGCGGCGTGAAGACCGCGCAATCGCAGCATCGCCGACACAATAACAACACTGCCGCGCAGTGAACCCGTCCAAGCTTTTCATTCTCCGGCCGGTCGCGACATCGCTGCTGATGATCGCCTTCGTGCTGGTCGGGCTGGTGGCGTATAAATACCTGCCGGTCTCGGCGCTGCCGGATGTCACCTATCCCACTATCCAGGTACAGACCTTCTATCCCGGCGCCTCGCCGGAGGTGATGACCTCGGCCGTCACCGCGCCGCTGGAGCGCCAGCTCGGCCAGATGACGGGGCTGAACCAGATGTCCTCCTCCAGCTCGGCGGGGGCGTCGGTCATCACCTTGCAGTTCAACCTTTCGCTCAGTCTGGACGTGGCCGAGCAGGAGGTGCAGGCGGCCATCAACGCGGCGAATAATCTGCTGCCTTCCGATCTTCCGGCCCCGCCGGTCTATGCCAAGGTGAACCCGGCCGATGCGCCGGTGATGACGCTCGCCATCACCTCCGAGACGATGAACCTCACGGATGTCGAGAGCATCGCGAATTCGCGGCTGGCCTCCAAGCTTTCGGAGATTCCCGGCGTCGGTCTCGTCACGGTGAGCGGCGGCAACGTGCCTTCCGTGCGCGTGGAGGTGAACCCGCAGGCGCTGGCCGCCTATGGCATTTCCATCGACAATGTCCGCACGGACATCACCAACCTCAACGTCAATTCGCCCAAGGGCAGCTTCTCCGGCCCCAAGCAGAACTACACCATCAACGCCAACGACCAGATTTCCGAAGCCAGCGAATATGAGCGGCTGGTGATCGCCTACAAGAACGGCAATCCGGTTTATCTGGGCGATGTGGCGAAGATCATCGCCGCCCCGCAGAACGCCGAGCTTGGCGCCTGGGCCAATCGCACACCCGCCATCGTGCTCAACATCCAGCGCCAGCCCAATGCCAATGTCATCGCCACGGTGGACGCCATCAAGCGCGCCTTGCCGGTGCTCACCGCCGGGTTGCCGGCGGCGATGCAGATCGCCGTGATGAACGACGGCACCACCTCCATCCGCGCTTCGGTCTCCGATGCCGGGTTCGAGCTGGCGCTTTCCATCCTGCTGGTGGTTGCCGTCATCTTCGTGTTCCTGCGCAACCTGCGCGCCACGATCATCCCCAGCATCTCGGTGCCGGTCTCGCTCGTCGGCGCGCTGGCGTTCATGTATCTGTCCGGGTTTTCCATCGACAATCTCTCGATCATGGCGCTGATCATCGCCACGGGCTTTGTCGTCGATGACTCCATCGTGATGATTGAGAACGTCTCGCGCTATCTGGAAATGGGCGAGACGCCCATGAACGCGGCGCTCAAGGGCGCCGGGCAGATCGGCTTCACCATCATCTCGCTCACCGTGTCGTTACTCGCGGTGCTGATCCCGCTGCTGTTCATGGGCGATGTCGTCGGGCGGCTGTTCTCCGAATTCGCGGTGACGCTGGCCTTCACCATCGTCATCTCGGCGGTGGTCTCGCTCACTTTGGTGCCGATGCTCTGCTCGCGCCTGCTGCACGCCAAGGCGGAGGAACACCCCAACCGCTTCGAACGCTGGAATGAGAGACAGTTCGAGCGCCTGCTGGCGGGTTATGGCCATGCGCTCAACTGGGTGCTGAAGCACGCGCGCGCCACGCTGGTGGTGGCCATCGGCACGCTGGTGCTGACAGTGCTGCTCTACGTGTTCATTCCCAAGGGCTTCTTCCCCGTGCAGGATACCGGCGTCATCGAGGGCTTCTCCCAGGCCACGCAGGGTACATCCTACGCCGCCATGGCCGCGCACCAGCAGGCGGTGGCCGATGCGCTGCTGAAGGACAAGGATGTCGTCAGCCTGACCTCCTATATCGGGATCGACGGCACTAACACCACGCTCAACCAGGGGCGCTTCCTCATCAACCTCAAGCCCAAGGGCGAGCGCAGCCTCTCCGCCGAGCAGATCATCCCCCGGCTGAGCCGGGAGGTGGCGGGCGTGCCGGGTGTGGCGATGTATTTCCAGCCGGTGCAGAGCCTCACGCTCAACACCACGGTCTCGCCCACGCAATACCAGGTCGCGCTGGAGGCGGCGTCCCAGGCCGATCTGCAGAAATACGTGCCGCGGCTGATGGCCAAGCTCCAGGCGCTGCCGGAGCTGACCGGCGTGGCCAGCGATCTGCAGGCGGCGGGGCAGTCGGTCTTCGTGAATATCGACCGCACCAGCGCTGCGCGCTTCGGCATTACCCCTGCCACGGTGGACGCCGCACTCTACGATTCCTTCGGTCAGCGCATCATCTCCACCATTTTCACGCAGACGGACCAGTACCGCGTGATCATGACCGTGGACCCGGCGAAGATGACCTCCGCCGCCTCGCTGGGGACGATCTACCTGCCGTCCTCCGCGTCTTCGGGCGGGCAGGTGCCGCTTTCGGCCATCGCCAGCTTCACCACCCAATCCGCGCCGCTGCTGGTCGAGCATCTGGGCCAGTTCCCCGCCACCACCATCTCCTTCAACCTCGCGCAAGGCGCGTCGCTGGGCGGGGCGGTAAAGGCCATCGAGACGGCCGAGGCCTCGCTCAACATGCCCGCCTCGATACAGACCACCTTCCTGGGTGCTGCGGCCGCGTTCCAGCACGCGCTGACCAACGAGGTGTTCCTGCTCATCGCGGCGATCATCGCCGTCTATATCGTGCTCGGCGTGCTGTATGAGAGCTTCGTCCATCCGGTGACGATCCTCTCCACCCTGCCGTCCGCGGGCATCGGCGCGCTCATCTTCCTGTGGCTCTCGGGCGAAGGGCTGGATGTCATCGGCATCATTGGCATCGTGCTGCTGATCGGCATCGTGAAGAAGAACGCGATCATGATGATCGACTTCGCCCTGCATGCCGAGCGCAACGAGGGCAAATCGCCGAGCGATGCCATCTATGAAGCCGCGATGCTGCGCTTCCGCCCGATCCTGATGACCACGCTCGCCGCCATGTTCTCCGGCCTGCCGCTCATCTTCGGCGGCGGCATGGGCTCTGAGCTGCGCGCGCCGCTGGGCATGGCCATCGTTGGCGGCTTGCTGGTGAGCCAGGTGCTCACGCTGTTCACAACCCCGGTCATCTATCTGGCGTTCGACGCGCTGGCCCGGCGCTTCGGCCTGCGCCTGAACACAGCCAGCGCATGAACATCCCCGGCATCTTCATCCGCCGCCCGGTGGCGACGATCCTGCTCACCATCGGGATCGCGCTGTCGGGCATTCTTGGCTTCCTGAAGATGCCGGTGGCGCCTCTGCCGCAGATCGCCTTTCCCACCATCCAGGTGCAGGCCAATATGGCGGGCGCCAGCCCGGAGACCATGGCCGCCACGGTGGCCGAGCCGCTGGAGCGGCATTTGGGCACCATCGCCGATGTTACCGAGATGACCTCGCAATCGGGCATCGGCACCACGCGCATCACGCTGCAATTCGGGCTGAACCGCGACATCAACGGCGCGGCGCGCGATGTGGAAGCCGCGATCCAGGCGGCGCGGGCGGATTTGCCGACAACGCTGCGCGCCAATCCCAGTTACGAGAAGTTCAACCCGGCGGATATGCCGATCATGGTGCTGGCTCTGACCTCGGACACGCTGACCCCCGGCCAGCTCTACGACTCAGCCGATACCGTGCTGGAACAGCAATTCTCGCAGATCGACGGTGTGGGCGAAGTGGAGCTGGGCGGCTCGGCGCTGCCCGCCGTGCGCGTGGAGCTGCAGCCCGGGCCGCTGGCCAAATACGGCATCGGGCTGGAGGACGTGCGCGCCGCCCTCGCTGCCGCGAACGCCGATTCGCCGAAGGGCTATTTCGACGCCGGCTCCACCCGCTACCAGCTCTACACCAACGATCAGGCCAAGCTCGCCTCGCAATATCGCGACCTTGTCGTTGCCTACCGCGACGGCCAGGCCGTGCGGCTGAGCGATGTCGCGGAGGTCGATAATTCCGTCGAGAATCTGCAGAATGCGGGGTTCTATAACGGCAAAAGGGCGGTGCTGGTCATCATCCATCCGAGCCCGACGGCCAATGTCATCCGCACGGTGGATCAGATCAAAGCCATGTTGCCGCAGCTGCGCGCCGTCCTGCCGCCCGCCATCAATTTCGGCGTCTCGCTGGACCGCTCGCAATCCATCCGCGCGGCGCTGGACGATACCGAGCGCACATTGTTCATCGCCGTGCTGCTGGTGGTGGGGGTGGTGTTCGTCTTCCTGCGTTCGCCGCGCGCCACGCTCATCCCGGGCCTTGCCGTGCCCATCTCCATCATCGGCACGTTCGGGCCGATGTATCTGCTGGGCTTCTCGGTGGATAATCTTTCCCTCATGGCGCTCACCATCGCCACCGGCTTTGTGGTGGACGACGCGGTGGTGGTGACGGAAAACACCATGCGCCATCTGGAGGAGGGGATGGACCCGCTGAACGCCGCCCTGCGCGGCGGGGCGGAGGTGGGGTTCACCGTGCTCTCGATGAGCGCCTCGCTGATCGCGGTGTTCCTGCCGATCCTGATGATGCCCGGCCTGCTCGGCAAGTTGTTCCAGGAATTCGCCGAGACGCTCTCTCTCACCATCGTCATCTCTCTGCTGGTCTCGCTCACCACCACGCCGATGCTCTGCGCCCTGCTGCTGCGCCCCGAGGCCGCGAAATCCGAGGGCCGTTTCCTCATGGCGCTGGAACGCGGGTTCGACGCCACCCGCGCGGCCTATGAGCGCTCCCTGCGCTGGGCGCTGGACCATGCCAAGCTGGTTGGCTTCGGGCTGATCCTCACCGTGGTGCTGAACGTGGTGTTGTTCGTGGTGGTGCCCAAGGGCTTCTTCCCCGAGCAGGATACGGGGATGATCATGGGCCAGGTGCAGGCCGACCAGTCCACCTCCTTCGCGGCGATGAAGAAGAAGCTGCTGCAATTGCAGACCATCGTGCAGGATGATCCGGGGGTGGAAGCGGTCGCGGGCTTCACCGGCGGGCGCACCACCAACACCGCCATGCTGTTCATCACGCTTAAGCCGCTGGCGCAGCGCCATGCCTCCGCCACGCAGATCGTGGCCCGGCTGCGCGGCCCCCTGGCGCGCGTGGCGGGGGCTTCCACCTTTCTCGTTCCGGCGCAGGATCTGCGCGTCGGCGGGCGGCAGAGCAATGCCGAATACCAGTACACGCTGCAAAGCGACAACGCGCAGGATCTTTACGCCTGGGTGCCGAAGATCGTGGCGGCGCTGAAGCAGGACAAGCAGCTGGTGGACGTGAATTCCGACATGCAGCAGGGCGGGCTGGAGACGGACATCCACATCAACCGCCCCGTGGCGGCGCGCTATAACATCACCCCCAGCGAGATCGACAACACGCTCTACGACGCTTTCGGCCAGCGCAATGTCTCCACTATCTATAACGAGCTGAACCAGTACGAGGTGGTGATGGAGCTGGCGCCGAAATACCAGCAGACGCCCTCCGATCTCTCGCGCATCTACATCAGCACCTCGGGCGGCAAGGCGAGCGGCACCTCCTCCAGCCAGCTTGCCACCGGCGCGGTGGTGGCTGACACCAAGACGACCAACACCACCTCCACCGTGGCGCTGGACTCCGCGACCAACGCGGCCATCAACTCGGTGGCCACCAGCAGCGGCGGCGGCGCTTCGGCGGGCGCGGCGGTGAGCACCAGCAGCGAGACGATGGTGCCGCTCTCGGCGGTCGCCACCATCGCCCCCGGCACCACGCCCATCGCGGTCAATCACCAGAGCGGGCGCGTGGCCGCCACCATCTCCTTCTCGCTGCCGCAGGGCGTGGCGCTGGGCGTCGCGGCTCAGAGCATCGAGAGCACCATGGCCAAGCTCGACGTGCCGCTGACCATCACCGGCAGCTTCGCGGGCACCGCCGCGGCGTTCCAGTCCTCCTCGTCCTCCGAGCCGCTGCTCATCCTGGCGGCCATCGCGGCGGTCTATATCGTGCTTGGCATATTGTATGAGAGCACGGTGCATCCCATCACCATTCTCTCCACCATTCCCTCGGCCGGGGTGGGGGCCACGCTGTTCCTGCTCATCCTCAACACCCCGCTCACCATTATCGCGCTGATCGGCATCATCCTGCTCATCGGCATCGTGAAGAAGAACGCGATCCTGATGATCGACTTCGCCATCCAGCTTGAGCGCGGGGAGGGGCTGACGCCCGAGGAAGCCATTTTCCGCGCGGCCAGCCTGCGCCTGCGGCCCATCCTGATGACCACCTTCGCCGCCATTCTCGGCGCGCTGCCGCTGGCCATCGCATTGGGGCAGGGGGCCAGTTTGCGCCAGCCGCTGGGGTTGACCATCATCGGCGGGCTGGTCGTCAGCCAGGGGCTGACGCTCTACACCACTCCGGTGGTGTATCTGTGGCTGGAGAGGCTGGCCACCAGGCTGCGCGGCGGACAGGACAAAGCGGCCCCGCGCAAGGGCAGTATCGTGGAGGCGTTATGAAGCGGTTGAGCGCGCTGGGGGGCATGCTGGCCCTGACCAGCTGCATGGTGGGGCCTGATTATCACAAACCGGTGCTGAAACTGCCCACCGCCTACAAGACCGCCCCCGGCTGGGTGGCGGCCAAACCGGCCGATGGCACACCCAAGGGGGCGTGGTGGACCGTGTTCAACGACCCCGTGTTGAACCAGCTTGAGCCGCAGGTGGCGGTGAACAACGCCACGCTGAAGGCGGATTACTTCGCCTACCAGCAGGCGGTGCAGATCGTGCAGGCCGAGCGCGGCAGCCTCTTCCCCAGCTTCGGCCTCACCGGTAGCGCCACGCGCCAATCGGGCTCCAGCGGTGTTGGTCCCAGCACCTCCGGCACGTTCGAGGGCAGCGCCTCCTGGACCGTCGATATCTGGGGCAAGATCCGCCGGCAGGTGCAGGGCGATGTCGCGGCAGCACAGGTGAGTGCCGCCGACCTCGCCAACGCCACGCTCAGCTCACAGGCGGAGTTGGCCACCGATTACGTTGACCTGCGCGCCTCGGATGCCGCCATCGCTTTGTACCAGCAAACGGTTGCCGCCTATCAGCGTAGCCTGCAGATCGTGCAGAACCAGGTGACGGCAGGCACGGCAGCACCCTCCGACCTTATTACCGCCCGCACCGAGCTTGAGGGCGCGCAGGCTTCGCTGATCAACGCGGGAGCGGCGCGGGCGCAGTATGAGCACGCCATAGCGGTGCTGACAGGGCGGCCTCCGGTGGAGCTGTCTATTCCCGCGGGCGGGCAGATCGCCAATGTGCCGCTCACCCCGCCCGGCCTGCCGAGCACGCTGCTGGAGCGCCGCCCGGACATCGCCGCCGCCGAGCGGAGCATGGCCGAGGAGAACGCGCTGATCGGCGTGCAGGTGGGGGCTTATTACCCGGATATCAGCCTTTCCGCCGTGGGCGGTTACGCGGCCAACCCCATTACCGGGATGTTCGACACCTCCAGCGCCTTGTGGTCGCTGGGGGCGGATGTCTCCGAGACGGTGTTCGAGGGCGGCATCCGCTCGTCGGACGTGAAGGCCGCCGAATACGCCTATGACCAGAGCATCGAGACCTACCGCCAGACCGTGCTGAACGCGTTTCAGGCCGTGGAGAACGACCTCTCCAACCTGACGATCTACGCGCAGCAGGCGGTGGTGCAGGATCAGGCCGTGGCCGATGCCAGCCGCGCCGTGGAAATCGCGCTCAACGAATACCAGGCCGGCACCGTGGCTTACACCACCGTGGTGCAGGAGCAGGTGATCCTGCTGCAGGACCAGCAGAGCCAGCTTTCCATCCAGCAGAGCCGGCTGCTGGCCAGCGTGGCGCTGTTTCAGGACCTTGGCGGCGGCTTCTCGGCCGCCGACATCCCGAGCGCAGGCCAGATCCAGGCGAAATTGCCATTTGCACCATGATTATGTTTGCGATTTGTTCAAGAAAGGCTTAAGGCTGGCGCACGGCGCTTTTCGTTATCTGTAGTTGCGTGCTTTCCCTGCTTTGGCAGTTCGGCCCCCACCCCTGACAACTGAAGAGTTTTTTGCCCGCATGTTGCGGGACGCTGTTTGTTAAGGAGATGCGATATGGCATCAGGTACTGTGAAATGGTTCAACGCCACCAAGGGCTACGGCTTCATTCAGCCGGATGACGGCTCCAAGGATGTGTTCGTGCACATCTCGGCTGTCGAGCGCGCGAATCTCGGCTCGCTGAACGAAGGCCAGAAGCTTCAGTACGAAGCCAAGCCCGGCCAGCAGGGCAAGGTCTCTGCGGAGAACCTGAAGGCCATCTAAGGCTTTCACCGGTTACGGAAAGGGCGGTGCGGTAACGCGCCGCCCTTTTTTGCGCCCGGTTGCTTGCGCGGGGGCGCGAACTATGAGGAAAACAACGCGCGCCGGCGCTGTAACGCTTTGGCTTCATAACGGACGACGCATATGCCGTATTCGCTGCTTTACGTTAGCAGGACTTTGCTGAAATTCCCCGCCGGAACCGCAGAGGTGGAGCATATCGTTGCCGTCTCGCAGGCGCGTAACGCCGGGCTGGATGTTACGGGCGCCCTGATCGCCACCCCCGCTTATTTTGCCCAGGTGCTGGAAGGCCCGCAGCCCGCCGTGGCCGAGCTGATGCGCAGCATCATGCGCGACCCGCGCCATACCGAAATCGAGATTTTGACCGAGGGCGAGACGCCCGAGCGCCGCTTCGCCAGTTGGTCGATGGCCTATTCCGGCTACGCCACTTACGTGGATGACTATATCGAGCCGTTTTTCGCCTCGGCCGCCCCAGCCCAGGCGGGGCGGCTAAGGCAGCGCCTGATCCGGCTGATGCTGGAATTCACACGCCAAGACCCCGGTATGAAGCCAGAGCCAACCCGGCTATAGCCAGGGCATGATTCTTCTCGGTACCCGCTCATGACCCCCGCCGGACAACTCGCCGCCGCCATCGACCTTCTCGGTCTCATCGAGGCCGATCCGCGCCCAGCCGACGCCGTGGCCAACCATTTCTTCCGCACCCGCCGCTTTATCGGCGGGGGAGACAGGCGCGCCATCAGCACGCTCGTCTGGGGCGTGCTGCGCGCGCGGCGGCATCTGGGCTGGTGGCTGCAAAAGCTGCATGCGCCGGAAACCCCGCGCCTGCTGCTCGCCACCCAGGCCCTGTTCTCGGGCCAGACGGCGCATAAGATCGCGCTGGCCTTCAGCGCCGGGCGCTACGGTCCGCCGCCGCTGGAGGCCGGGGAAAGCGCCGTGATCGATCGCCTTGCCGGGCACACGCTGGAACACCCCGAGATGCCCGAGGCGGTGAAATACGAGATCCCCGACTGGATTCTGCCTAAGCTGAAGGCCCAGTTCGGCCCCGCTCTGGCGGGCGAGATGGCCGCGATGAACGAGCCCGCCTCGCTGGATCTGCGCGTGAACATACTGAAGACCACGCGTGAGGCGGCCATCGCCGCCCTGGCGCGTGAGGGGCTGCGGGCCGAACCCACCGCCTATTCCCCCTGGGGGTTGCGCCTGGCCAACCGCCAATCCGTCACGCAGGGCAAATCCTTCCAGGAGGGGCTGGTGGAAATCCAGGACGAGGGCAGCCAGCTCATCGCCCTGGCCGTGGACGCCCAGCCGGGGATGCGCGTGGTGGATTACTGCGCCGGGGCGGGCGGCAAGACGCTGGCCATCGCCATGACCATGGAGAACAAGGGGCATATCGTCGCCTGCGATGTCTCCGTTCCGCGCCTGGAAGGGGCGATCAAGCGCCTGCGCCGCGCCGGGGTACATAACGCCGAGCGGCATTTGCTGGAGCCCGGCGATAAGTGGCTGAAGCGACAGGGCCAGAAATTCGACCGCGTGCTGGTGGACGCCCCCTGTTCCGGCACCGGCACCTGGCGGCGCAACCCCGATGCCCGCACCCGCCTGAGCGAGACGGACCTCGCCGAACTCACCCAGAAACAGGCGATGATTCTGGATCAGGCGCAAAAATTGGTGAAGCCGGGCGGAAAACTTGTTTACGCCACCTGCTCCGTGCTCAATGATGAGAACGAAGCACAGGTGGAGGCCTTCCTGACCCGCTACCCGATGTTCGAGCGTCTGCCCATCGAGGCTCCGGCGGCCCTGCGCGGCCCCGCGTTGAGTCTGTCCCCCCGCGTGCATGGCACGGATGGCTTCTTCGCCGCCGTGCTCCTCCGGCGCGAGACGTGATCTCGCTGCGCCGCGCCCGTCTGGCTGACGCCCCCGGCATTGCCGCGGTTCACGTCGCCACGTGGCGCAGCGCCTATGCGAGCATTTTGTCCGAAGAATATCTGGCGGCGCTCTCCATCTCGCGCCTCGCGCGGCAATATGAGCATCTCATCCGCCTGGGCTTTGGCGTGCACGTGGCTGCCAGCTACAACGCGCCGGGCGAGCCGCCGGTGCTGGGCTTCGCCACCGCCGGGCGTGGGCGCGACACGAGCCTGGGCGAAGGCGAGGTGGAGATGCTCTACGTGCTGGATGATTACCGCGACCGAGGCCTGGGCGGGCAATTGCTGCGCGTCTCGGCCAAATATCTGGCCCAGATGGGCTGCCGCTCGGCCTATGCCTGGGTGCTGCGGGACAACCCCTCCCGCTATTTCTACCAGCGCCTGGGGGGCAAGTGCATCGCGGCGGGGATGACACAGGTGGCCGGAGAAGACATCCCGCAGACCGCTTATGCCTGGGATCCGCTGACGACTCTCTTGGACGTGACGGCTTGATGCGTGCGCATTCATCTCTTGGATGAATGCGCGAATGTTGTATTTTGGCGAGCAACTTTATCCGACCAAATGGTTCCATTTGGCCGGATGTTGCTCTAGGTGAGCGCATGAGCGATGAAAAGATTCTGATCCTGGACTTTGGCAGCCAGGTTACCCAGCTGATTGCCCGCCGCGTGCGCGAGAGCGGCGTGTATTGCGAAATCATCCCCTTCAACGCCGATGTGGCGCGGATGCAGGCTTTTGCCCCCAAGGGCATCATCCTCTCCGGCGGCCCGGCCAGCGTGGCCGAGGAAGGTTCCCCCCGCGCCCCGCAATGGGTATTCGAGGCCGGTGTGCCGGTCATGGGCATCTGCTACGGCCAGATGACCATGTGCGTGCAGCTCGGCGGCGAGGCCAAGGGCGCTGAAATCCGCGAATTCGGCGCGGCCTATGTTGACGTGGTGGCCGATTGCGCGCTGTTCGAGGGCGTGTGGTCCGTGGGCGCGCGCGAGAAGGTGTGGATGTCGCATGGCGACCATATCTCCGCCCCGCCGCCCGGCTTCCGCACCGTCGCCGTCTCCGAGGGCGCGCCCTACGCGCTCATCGCCAATGACGAGCGCCGCTTCTACGGCGCGATGTTCCACCCCGAGGTGGTGCATACCCCGCACGGCGCGCAGCTCATTCGCAACTTCACCCATAAGGTCTGCGGCTGCTCCGGCAACTGGACGATGGCGGGCTTCCGCCAAGCCGAAATCGCCAAGATCCGCGCCCAGGTCGGTTCCGGCAAGGTGATCTGCGGCCTGTCCGGCGGTGTCGACTCCTCCGTGGCGGCGGCGCTGATCCACGAGGCCATTGGCGACCAGCTCACCTGTATCTTCGTGGACCACGGCCTGCTGCGCGCGGGCGAGGCCGAAGAGGTGGTGCGCGTGTTCCGCGACCAGTTCAACATCAAGCTCATCCACCGCGATGCGTCCGATCTGTTCCTCGGCCAGCTCGCGGGCGTTACCGACCCCGAGCAGAAGCGCAAGATCATCGGCAAGCTGTTCATCGACGTGTTCGATGAGGAAGCCGGCAAGCTCGGCGGCGCGGAGTTCCTGGCCCAGGGCACGCTGTACCCGGATGTCATCGAATCCGTCTCCGCCATTGGCGGGCCGTCGGTCACCATCAAGTCGCACCACAATGTGGGCGGTCTGCCGGCTTACATGAAGCTGAAGCTGGTCGAGCCGCTGCGCGAGCTGTTCAAGGACGAAGTCCGCGCCCTGGGCCGCGAGCTTGGCCTGCCCGAGACCATCGTGGGCCGCCACCCGTTCCCTGGGCCGGGCCTCGCCATCCGCGTGCTGGGTGAGGTGACGCGCGAGAAGGTGGCGGTGCTGCAAAAGGCCGACGCCATCTATCTGGAAGAAATCCGCGCTGCGGGGCTTTACGACGCCATCTGGCAGGCTTTCGCCGTGCTGCTGCCGGTGAAGTCCGTGGGCGTGATGGGCGATGGCCGCACCTACGACAACGTGTGCGCCCTGCGCGCCGTGACCAGCACCGACGGCATGACCGCCGAGGTGTACCCCTACGACGTCGGCTTCCTCACCCGTGTCGCCGGGCGCATCGTGAACGAGGTGCGCGGCATCAACCGCGTGACCTACGACATCACGAGCAAGCCCCCCGGCACTATCGAGTGGGAATAACCAAGACTGCCAACCGGCTAAGCGCGCAATTCGCCGCTTAGCCGGTTGGCGTTAGCCGTTGCTGCGGAACAAGAGGTTCCACAGAAAAATCACAAGCATGGCGCCCAGCGTCGCCACGATTGCCTCGATAATCAGCCCGCCCGAGCCAAAACTGGCCAGGGCTGGCACGAGGTTTACGATAAACCCCCCGACAAAGCCGCCGACGATGCCCAGGGCGATGTCCAAGAGCAGGCCAGAGCCGGTTTTGTTGATGATCTTGCTGGCGATGAAGCCGGCGATCCCTGAAATCACAATCCAGACGATGAAGTGCGCCATGGTGGCTTGCCTCCTGTGTGGGCGATGTGGTCCGCCCGGTTATGATGGAGCGGCGATCTAGGCTGGCTTTTGGTTTTGGAGTGGAATGAATTTTAGCGGCTATCACGTGCTGCGCGAATGACCGAAATATAAAATTTAGGACGAGATTGGAGTGGCGGGAGATTTCCGGCTGAACTTCAAATTAGCGTTACCAAATGATTGTTGGCAGATGACAATCTATACATTTTAGCGGCTGCGGGCGCATAAAAGAGTTTGGAATCAGGAATGCCCCGTGCCCAAGCTTGTCTCCGTCACCCGCATCCTTAACGAGGATGACATCGCCGAGGCGTTCGTCCGCCATAATGCCCGGCATGTCGGCCATATGCTGTTCCTCGACAATGGCAGCACGGACCGCACGCTGGAGATCCTCCGCGCCCTTCAGGCCGAGGGGCTGCCGCTTAGCGTGGTGCAGACCCATTCCATCAGCTTCGACGAGATTGCCCTGAATAGCTGGGGCTATCAGGCCGCCTCGCAACTCTTCGGCGCGGATTGGGTAGTGTTCATCGATGCCGACGAGTTCATCGCCACTCCGGGTTCGGCTCCACTCGCCTCGCTGCTGCCGGTGGAGGAGCCGGCCATCACTGTCCAACTCGTCAATTACGGGCAGACCGAGCTGGACGCCCCGAACGAGCCGGTTGTGCCGCTGCGGCTGCGCCACCGCTGGGCCGGGGAGACCAATGTGGACAAGCTGATGCTACGCGCGGGGCTGGCGGGGGTTTCCATTGGTGCGGGCAATCACTGCGCCTTGCTTAAAGGCGGGCGTGTGCTGCCCGCGCAGCGGCATGAGCAGGTGAGTTTCGCCCATTATCCGCGGCGCAGCGGTTGGCAGATTTTGCAGAAGATGGCGGCGGGCTGGCTCAAGGCCCTGGCCGCCGGAAACCCGGCCGCCGAGGCCGGGCATTCCGAGCATTACCGCTCGCCTTTCGAGACGATGCGCGACAAGCCCGGTGAGCTGCTCTACAATTCCGGCTATTTCACCCGCGAGTTCGGGCTGGATCAGGCGATCGAGGCCCCGCTCGCTTATCTCGGCGGGGCGCTGCGCTACACCCAGCCGGCGGATCCGGCGATGAAGGCCGCGCAGATGTTTTTGAGCTTTACCGAGCGTCTGGCCGCCCAGCACGGGCGGTTGCTCGATGAATCACCCCAGGCCCGTGCCTTGGTGGAGAGTTGGAACGGAAAGCGCGACTTTCTGTTTTAAGAGACTATTTGAAAAGTCGCTCTGGTGAGTCGTCAAGGGGGGATTTTTGAGCACCGGAGCGGAGCGTACTTAAGGTACGTGAGCACCGGCGCGCAGAAAATCCCCCCTTGATGGCCGCCAGAGTAGACTTTGCAAACAGTCTCTAAGCCCGTGGCACCATGGTGCGGTACAAATGCCATGTGCCATGGCCCAGCACAGGCAGTACCACGATCAGCCCGGCAAAGGCCGGAATAGCCCCCAGCACCAGCCCGCTCGCGACGGTAGCCCCCCACAACGCCAGGGGGGCTGGGTTGCGCGTCGCCGCCAGCACCGAGGTACGGATGGCGGTGCCGAGCGTGGCCGGCCGGTCCAGCAATAACGGGAAGGAGATGCTGGCGATGACCAGCACCAGCACGGCGAATACCGCACCCAGGCCAACGCCCAGCACGATCATCTCCCAGCCTCTGGGCGTGGTGAATACGGCGCTAATAAAGGGCAGCCAGCCTGGGGGCGGCATCGGGCCCAGTGTGGTGGCGTAAACCAGTTCCGCCACCGCCAGCCAGGCCAGGAACAGCGCAATCAGCACCAGCCCCATTCCGGCGATGGCCCCAATGGCCGGGGAGCGCAGCACGTTGAAGCCGTCCCGCCAGTGCATCTGCCCTGTCAGTTCCCTCTGGCGGCTCATCTCATAGAACCCGATGGCGAAAAGCGGCCCCACGAGCGCGAAGCCCGACGCCACGGGGAAGAGTAGGGGAATGAGCTGGCCATAGATATCCGCCGCGACGAGATACGCCGCCATCACCGGGTAGATCAGCCAGAGCATGATGAGGTCCGTGCGCGCGGCCGTGAAATCCTCCCACCCCAGGCGCAGGGCACGAAAGACATCGGCAAGCCTGATGCGCCGTACCAGTGGCGCCCCGGAGTCGGCGGTGGCGAAATATGCCTCCGGCGCAGCGCTGCCGAGCATTTCTGTGGCGTGGAATTGCCCCAGAACCCACTCCACGGGATTGCGGATATGCATGGCCTTATCCTCCGTAGCCGTATTTGTTCCTGGCCCTTGGCGGAGATAGGCATTATTTCGGCGGGATCCGGCGGTTTGGCCTTAACCTTGGGTGAATTTGCGCTAATCTGGCCTGGCAGGCTAGGTTGGAGAAGAATTTGCCCCCTGGCACCCGTGCGGATTGCATTTCCCGCCCCTTTTGCCTTAAGGCGATACTCCGTAACCGTAACAGGAGACTTCCCAATAGCCAGACCGCCAGCGCCACCCGCCCCGCCCTCCCGCGAGGGGCCCCGGGTCAACGAAGAAATCAGAATCCCGCAGGTTCGTCTGATCGACCAGGACGGTGAGATGATCGGCGTGCTCAGCACCCGGGACGCCATCGCGCGCGCTTACGCCGTGGGGCTCGACCTGGTCGAAATCAGCCCGAACGCCGAACCGCCCGTGGCCAAGATTCTCGACTACGGCAAGTTCAAGTTCGAGCAGCAGAAGAAGCGCAACGAGGCGCGCAAGAGGCAGAAGATCGTCGAGATCAAAGAGGTGAAGGTTCGCCCCAATATCGACGAGAACGACTACCAGGTGAAGCTGCGCGCGATGAAGTCATTCATCGGCGAGGGCGACAAGGTGAAGGTCACTCTGCGCTTCCGCGGCCGCGAAATGGCGCACCAGGAGCTGGGCGTGAAGGTGCTGGAGCGTATCCGTGGCGACATGGAGACCGATACCAAGGTCGAGCAGATGCCGAAGATGGAAAACCGGCAGATGGTGATGGTGCTGGCGCCCAAATAAGGTGCCGCACGATCTCTCGCAGAGACGAAAAAAGGCCGGGATTTCCCGGCCTTTTTCTTTGTCCGCGATAATAAAAATGCCGCCTTTTCGTGAAAAAAGGCGGCATCGAATTCTTATTCGGAAACCTTTTCCGCTTCAGCTGCCACCGGCTTGGTGCGCGGGCGGCCGCGCGGGCGGCGCGGTGCGGGGGCGGGCTCCTCTTGTGCCGCGGCTTCAACCTCAACCGGGGCGGGCGGCGCGTCGGCGACGATGGGAATGGCGCGCGGCTCAGGGGTGATCGGCAGTTCGGCCTGCACAACCGGCTCGGGTAGCACAGCCGGCTGCTCGCCGAGGCCAACGGGCGTGGCGGCTGCGGCCTGCAACTCGGCCTCCAGGGCGGAGCTGATGTCGATCGGGGTTTCCGAGATCGGCGCCGGACGGAACTGGCGCTCGCCGCGCGGCTCATTGCGTTCACGCGGCTGGAATTCCTGGCGCTGGCGCGGCTCGAAGCGGCGCTCCTGCTGCTGCCGATGCTCGCGGTTGTCCTGACGGCCTTCCTGGCGCGGCTGCTGCTCGCGGTGCTCGCCCTGGGCCTCGCCGCCCTCACCGGGCTCGCGGCGCTGGAACTCGCCCTGCTGGGCAAAGCGCTCGCCACCCTGCTGCTGCCCGCCCTGGCCCGGAGGCGGCAGGCCCTGCGCCTGGTTTATGGCGCTGATGATACGGAAATAATGCTCGGCATGCTGGTAATAAGCTTCACCCAGCACACGGTCGCCCCCGCTGGCGGCATCGCGCGCCAACTGGGTGTATTTGTCGTAGAGTTGCTGCGCCGTGCCGCGTACCCGCATTTCCGGGCCGGAGCTGTCGAACACATGGTTGCGGTTGAGCGGAATACCGTTCTGCTGGTTGCGAAACCCGTTTCCGCCACCGCCCCCCTGGCGGTGCCCGCGGCCACGCATGCGCTTCATATTCATAGGCTCTTGTCTATCCTCGTATGCTGACTTGCGCGCTGAGGCGTTATACGCCACCCGTAGCCGCCCACCTGGTTTTTGGAGACTCGAGGCAAAACAGCCCGCGCTGCCTCGTGCTTAGCTGTATTGTGACGTTCTGCCAATTGTTTATTTGCGAAATCTCAGCAATGCAGCGCGCTCGATACCTGCCAGATCCCGCTTCGTGGCGCAGGTGAACCCCGCCGCCTCGGACAGCCGCATGATAGATGGTGCCTGACCCACCCCGAGTTCAAGCACCGCTAGGCCGTTTTCCGACAAAATCCGGGGCAGGGTGTCGATAATCGCCTTATAGGCGTCCAGCCCGTCCGTGCCGCCATCCAGGGCGCGGCCCGGTTCGTAATCGGCAACTTCCGGCATCAGGCCGGGGACATCCGCGCTTTCGATGTAAGGCGGGTTGGAGAGGACGAGGTCGAATTTCGCCTCCAGCGCCTCGGCCCAGCTTCCGGCCAGGAACACGGCGCGGGAGGCCAGCCCGAGCAGCGTGGCATTGCGCCGCGCCAGGGCGGCGGCATCCGGGTTCAAATCCACCCCAACGCCAAAGGCGGCGCGGAACTCGTGCAGCGTGGCCAGCAGCAGGCAGCCCGTGCCGGTGCCGAGATCCAGCACGCTGCGTGGCTGAAGCCCCGACTCGAGTACGGCCTCGACCAGCGTTTCCGTATCCGGGCGGGGGATGAGAGTGGCTGGGGAGACGAGGAAATCGAGCCCCCAGAACTCTCTGTGCCCGGTGATATAGGCCAGGGGCTCACGCGCCTCGCGCCGGGCCAGCAAAGGCTCGTAGGCTTCCGGGGCCACTGCGTCGCGCGCCAGCAGGCCGCCGGCGCTTAAACCCAGGGCGGCGGCCAGCAGTAGTCTCGCCTCGCGGCGTGGTTCCTCGATCCCGGCCTGTTTCAGCCGGGCGGTGATCTGGTTCAGCGCGTCGGCTGTGGGGATCAACTCTCCGCCGCCAGCCGGGCCGCCTGATCCTCGGCGATCAGCGCGTCGATGATATCTTCGAACTCGCCCAGCATCACCCGGTCGATCTTGTGCAGGGTCAGGTTGATACGGTGGTCCGTCACGCGCCCCTGGGGGAAGTTGTAGGTGCGGATGCGCTCCGAGCGGTCCCCGGTGCCGACCTGCGATTTACGGTCGGCGGCGCGGGTGGAATCGACGGCGTGGCGCTGGGCGTCGTAGAGCCGCGAGCGCAGGATCTTCATCGCCTTGGCGCGGTTCTTGTGCTGGCTGCGCTCCTCCTGCATCGCCACCACGATTCCGGTGGGGATATGGGTGATGCGCACGGCCGATTCGGTCTTGTTCACATGCTGGCCGCCCGCGCCCGAGGCGCGGTACACGTCGATGCGCAGATCCGTCTCGTTCACGTCCACATCCACCTCCTCGGCCTCCGGCAGCACGGCCACGGTGACGGTGGAGGTATGGATGCGCCCCTGCGTCTCGGTGGCGGGCACGCGCTGCACACGATGCACGCCGGACTCAAACTTCAGCTTGGCGAAAACGGATTTGCCGGTGATCTCGGCCATTGCGCCCTTGATGCCGCCCAGTTCGTTCTCGTCGTATTCCAGAACCTCGAAGCGCCACCCCTGGCTTTGCGCGTATTTCTGGTAGGCGGAGAACAGCTCGCCCGCGAACAGCCCGGCTTCGTCGCCGCCAGCGGCGGGGCGGATTTCCAGGATGCCCGAACGGTCATCGGCTTCGTCCTTGGGCAGCAGGGCGAGGCGCACGGCCATTTCCAGCTCGGGGAGCTGGGTCTTGAGGTCGTGGTACTCGGCCTCGGCCAGATCCTTCATTTCCGGGTCGGCGAGTAACGCCTCGGCTTCCTTCATCTGCTTCTCGGCGGCGCGGAGCGCGGTGATCTTCTCCTCCACCGGCTCCAGCTCGGAAAGCTCCTTCGAGGCCTTCACGAACGCATCCCCCGCCAGAGAGCCGGAGAGCATGAAGCGCAGCTCCTCGGATCGGGCGAGAATACGGTCGAGCTTCTGCTCCAGATTGGCGTTCATGCGCTCAACAGGCCGGGCAGGGCCTCGGGCGCCACGTCCTGCTGTTCACCGCTGGCAAGGTTCTTGAGCTTCACATCCTCGCCCACCAGCACGGCGAACATGGCGCCGGACTTGTTGGCGCGCTCCAGCCGCTTCTTGGCGTTGCCGGAATAGGCGATCTCGGCGGCGATGTTGTTCGCGCGCAGCAGGTTGAGAATCTCCAGGGCCTTGGCCTCGGCATCCCCGCCCATCGGGATCACCGCCACCGGCAGCGCGGCGCGGGCGGGGGCGTCGATGAGCATGGAGAGACGCTCGATGCCCGCCGCCCAGCCCACGCCCGGCACGGCGGGGCCGCCCATCTGCTCCACGAGGCCGTCATAGCGCCCGCCCGCCAGCACGGTGCCCTGCGCGCCGAGCGCGGTGGTCACGAACTCGAAGGCGGTGTGGTTGTAGTAGTCCAGCCCGCGCACGATATGCGGGTTATGCTGGTGCGGCACGCCGAAGCCGGTGAGGTAGCCCAGCAGCATCTCGTAGAACGCCTTGGCCTCGTCCGTCATGCAATCCTGCATCTGCGGCGCGTCGGCGACGATCTTCTTATCCCCCTCATCCTTGGAATCCAGGATGCGCAGCGGGTTCTTCTCCAGCCGCAGCTTGCTGTCGTCCGAGAGGTCGTTGATGAACTTGCTGAAATACTCGACGAGTTTGGCACGGTAGGCGGCGCGGGATTCGGTGTCGCCCAGCGTGTTGATGTGCAGCACCACATCCTTGGCGATGCCCAGATCCTGCAAAATGCGCCAGCCCATGGAAATGGTCTCGGCATCGGCCAGCGGCGTCGCCGGGCCGAGCAGCTCCACGCCGATCTGGTGGAATTGCCGGTAGCGGCCCTTCTGCGGGCGCTCGTAGCGGAACATCGGGCCGGCGTAGAACACCTTCTGCGGCAGGGTCTGCGTCAGGCCGTTGGTGATGAGCGCGCGGCACACGCCCGCCGTGCCCTCGGGCCGTAGGGTGACGGAATCGCCCCCGCGATCCTCGAAGGTGTACATCTCCTTGGTCACCACATCCGAGGTCTCGCCCAGCGTGCGGGAGAACACCCTGGTATCCTCGAAGATCGGCGTCTGCCATTCGGAGAAGCCGTAAAGCGAGGTGATCCGCCGCGCCGTCTCCACGACATGAAAATGCCGCGCGGCGTCCTCGCCGATCAGATCGCGCGTGCCACGGACAGGTTGCAGGATATTCGCCATAGGTTCACCATCAAAACAAAAATCCGGAGCGGCATCCCGCTCCGGAACCATTGTAACGCAAAAAGAGAAGCTATTCCGCTGCTTGCTTGGCGGCAGCCTTCTCGGCCTCGATCTGCTCGGCCTTCTTCTCCACCAGCTCGACCAGATGCTCGATCATCTGTTCCTCGGGGATGGTGTGGTCGGTCTTGCCCGCCGCGTACACCATGTGGCGCCCGCCGCCGCCGCCGGTCAGGCCGATATCGGTCATCAGCGCCTCGCCGGGGCCGTTCACCACGCAGCCGATGATGGAGAGGGTGATCGGCGTCTCGAGATGCGCCAGACGCTCCTCCAGCGTTTCAACGGTCTTGATGACGTTGAAGCCCTGACGGGCGCAGCTGGGGCAGGAGATGATGCGCACGCCGCGATGGCGCAGGCCGAGCGATTTCAGGATATCCCAGCCGACATGCACTTCTTCTTCCGGCTCGGCGGAGAGGGAGACGCGCATCGTGTCGCCAATGCCGGCCCAGAGCAGCGAGCCCAGCCCGATGGAGGACTTCACCGTACCCGCGCGCTTACCGCCCGCCTCGGTGATGCCGATATGCAGCGGGTGGTCGCATTGCTCGGCCAGTTGCTGATACGCCGCCACGGCCATGAACACGTCCGACGCCTTCACCGAGATCTTGAACTCGTGGAAGTCGAGGTCTTGGAGGATCTTGGCGTGCTCCAGCGCGGATTCCACCAGCGCGTCGGGGTTGGGCTCGCCGTATTTCTCCAGCAGATGCTTCTCCAGGCTGCCCGCGTTCACGCCGATGCGCATGGAGCAGTTATGGTCGCGCGCGGCCTTGATGACCTCCTTCACGCGCTCCGGCGAGCCGATATTGCCCGGGTTGATGCGCAAACACGCGGCACCGGCTTCGGCGGCCTCGATGCCGCGCTTGTAGTGGAAGTGGATATCCGCCACCACCGGCACGTTGACGCGCTTGATGATGTGCTTGAGCGCCGCGGTGCTCTCTTCATCCGGGCAGGAAACGCGCACGATATCCACGCCCGCCTTCTCGGCGCGCAGGATCTGCGCCACGGTGGCTTCCACGTCGGTGGTGAGCGTGTTGGTCATGGTCTGTATGGAAATCGGCGCATCGCCGCCGACCTTCACATTGCCCACGCTGATCTGGCGCGACTTGCGGCGGTCGATCTGCTGGTATTCGCGGTAGTTCATGCACACTCCATCAATTTGTTGTGCCAGTGGGCGCGCTGGCGGGCGCGGCCGGGGCAGGGGATGCGGGGGTGGAGGCTGCGCCCTTGGCAGGCGGTGTCAGCGCGTAATTATGCAGCACCACGCCCACGGCGCCCAAGGGCGAGCTGGTGCTGCCGTTGGTGACGATCTCGGTGCCGCCGGCATTGCCGGTGGTCATGGTCAGGCCGGCTTCCTGCGGTACGGGCCAGCTATCGCCCGCGTGCAGCACTTTGCTAAACAGGATGTTGCCGGTGGAATCCTGCACCTGCACCCAGGCATCCTGCGTGGCGGCAATCACCATGCCAGCGCCGGGCGGCGTTGTGGGTTGGGCGGCGGGAGCCGCCGGGGGCGTAGCGGCCGCCACGGCGGGAGGCGGTGTTGCCGTTGCCGCTGCTGCCTGCGGCGCGGCGGCGGGTGCGGTTTCCGGTTTAGGGGCCTCGGGTGCCGCGGGCGGCGTGGCGTCGGCCGGGGGCTTCACCACGGGCGGCAGGGCCAGGGGCGCGAGTTCGGCGGGAACGGGGGGAACCTTGGAGGCCAGATTCCGGTTGTCAGCGGTGAAATGGTACCACAGCCCATACGCGGCGATGACCGCTACCATGCCCACCAGCGCGATAGCCCCGCGCGGCACGCCACGGTCCGGCACTGGGGCCAGCATTTTCAGGTTCACATTCTGGGTTTCGCCCAGGCCGCCCGCCTCGCGGAAGCGGCTCAGGATTTCCTCGCCGTCCAGCCCCAGGATCTGCGCATAGGCGCGGATGAAGCCCACGCGGTAAGCCGGGCCGGGCAGGGGCGAGAGATCGCCCGCCTCGATGGCCACCAGATACTCAAGCCGGATACGCAGGGCCTCCGCCACATCGGGCAGTTTCCAGCCCAGGCGCTCGCGCACTTCGCGCAGGCCAGCCCCCACACGCGCCACACCGGCGTTCGGGTCGTGCTCCATCACATCGGTAGGATCGTCTGCCATATGGTGCCGCTTCTATACCTGAATGACCTAAGTCTCAAATCGGCAGGTTATGCTCGCGCGCCCAAGCCGCCAGCGGTTCCCTGATGCTTCCACCCGCCGCCCCGGCCCGGCGCAATTCGCGCAGCACGGGGCGCAGCTTGTTCAAATCCGCCTCTACCAGCACGGCCTTCACCGGCAATATGGCGTTGCCGGACATCGAGAGCGTGGTGATGCCCAGCGCCGCGAAGGCCAGCGCGTCCAGCGGCCGCCCGGCGGCCTCGCCGCAGACGGAAAGCGGCACCCCGGCCTCCTGGCAATAGGTGACGAGCTTTTCCATCATCTCCAGCACGGGGGCGGAGAGCGTGTCGTACCGGTCGGAGAGTTCCGGCGTGCCGCGATCCGCCGCGAAGAGAAACTGCATCAGGTCGTTGGTGCCCACCGAGATGAAATCCGCCTCGGCCAGCAGGCCGGGGAGCTGGAACAGCAAAGCCGGGACTTCGAGCATCGTGCCCGCTTCCAGCCGCTCCGGGGCGGGGCGGATGCGCGCGGCCTCGGCTTCCAGCAGGTCGCGCGCGGTGCGGAACTCCTCGACCGTGGAGACCATGGGGAACATGATGGAAAGCGGCCGCCCCTGCGCGCCGAGCAGCAAGGCGCGGAGCTGGCGGCGCAGAATGGCCGGGCGGTCCAGCGCCACGCGCAGCGAACGCCAGCCCATGGCGGGGTTTTCCTCGCCCATGGCGGTTTCGCCGGGCAGCAGCTTGTCGGCGCCCAGGTCCAGCGTGCGGAACTGCACCTTCTTGCCGTTTGCGCGGTCCAGCACGCGGCCATATTCCGCCGCCTGCCCCGCGACATCGGGGATACCCCCCGCGGCCAGGGCCGCGATTTCGGTGCGGTACAGCCCGATGCCATCCGCCCCGGTCCTGTCCAGCTGGTCCAGTTCCATCGCCAGCCCGACATTGAGCATCAGGCTGATCTCGGTGCCGTCCTTGGTGATGGCCGGAAGGTCGCGATACGCGGCCAGGGCGGCGGCGCGCACGGTGCGGGCTTCCAGGGCGCGGTCGTAAACCTGCACCACCTCCGGCTCGGGGCGCAGGATGAGTGTGCCGCCCTCGGCGTCCAGCAGGGCGGGATCGTCCTCTTGCGCGTTGTCCACCGCGCCACGGTCCACCTGCAGCGCGGGCAGGCTGAGCGCGCGGGCCAGGATGGCGGCATGGCCGGAGGCGCTGGCTTCCTCGATGGCCACGCCGGCTATGCCGCGCGAATGCCAATCCAGCAGATCCGCCGGGCCGAGGCGGCGCACCAGCAGGATATAGCCATCGGCGCGTTCGGGCTTGGGGGCCATGCCGCCCAGCGCCACCATCAGCCGCCCGACCATGTCCTCGATATCGGAAAGGCGCTCACGCAGATAAGGGTCGGCGATGCGGCGCATGCGTTCGCGCAGGTTGCGCGCCACCTTGTCCACGGCGGTTTCGGCGGTCAGGCCGTCATTAATCGCGTCGCGCACCTGGGTCAGCCAGCCTGAGGACTGCGCCACCATGCGGTAGGCCTCCAGCACGTCCCGCGGGGCGTTGCCGCCGGGCAGTGTGCCGGCGATCAGCCCGTCCAGGCTTTTATTCGCCTCTTCCAGGGCCTTATCCAGCCGTTTCAGCTCTTCTTCCGGGTCGTCGGTGAGCAGGCGGGCGATGGGGGCGGCGGCGCCATAGGGCAATATCTTGCCGCGCGCGATGCCGGCGGACAGCACATAGCCCGGGTAGCGCCGGGGCAGCGTCTCAGAGAAGCCTTCCTCGCCGACATCGGTGGCCCCGGCCTTGGCCAGGATTTCTGCCAGCAGCATGGCCACGGTGGCCAGCGCTTCCACCTCCAGCGGCGTGAATACGCGCGCCTCGCGCGACATCACGCCGATCACCCCCAGCGTGCGCCCGGCGCGCTTCACCGGTACGGCCAGGGTGGAGGCCATGTTCTCCTCGCCCAACTCCGGGCGGTAGGCGTAGCGCGGATGGTTTTGCGCGTCGGCAAGGTTCATGATGTCGCCGGAGGCGGCGGTCATGCCGATAATGCCTTCGCCCACCCGCAGGCGGGTATGCCCCACGGCGCTCACATTCAGGCCGAACGTGGCGGCGAGTTCCAGCTGTTCAGCGGCGCGGGTAACGTAGATGACGCTCGAATCCGCCGCCAGCCCCTCGGCCACCAGCTTGGCGAAATCGGCCAAGCTGGCGGTGCCGGAGGCGAGATGCTCCCGCAATGCAGCAAAAAGATGCCGCGTATCGCCGAGTTTCGGCTTGCGTTTGCGCCGCTTCGGCGCGGCTTCAGGCTCGGGCGGCACGCGCGGCCAGGGCGGAGATGGCCTGAGCCTTCAACGCCGCCAGAATGTCGGCCACCGGCAGGATTTCCGTAACCATGCCGACGGACTGCCCAGCCATGACCGAGCCGTTTTCCACATCGCCCTCAATGACCGCGCGGCGCAGCGCGCCCGCCCAGAAATGCTCGATCTCGAGCTGGGCGGCGGTCTTGTCCAGCGTGCCCTCCTGGAATTTCTGCACCACCTCGGCCTGATGCCGCATGAAGCGCTTGGTGCCCTCGTTCACCAGCCCGCGCACGGGGATGACGGGGAAGCGTTCGTCGATCTGCATGCTCGGCAGCGCGTCGCGCGCCGCCGCCTTCAGGAAGGCTTTCTTGAAGTTCTCATGCGCGATGCTCTCCTTGGACGCCGCGAACAGCGTGCCGAGCTGCGCGCCAGCGGCGCCCATCTCCAGATAGCCGAGAATCGCCTCGCCGCGCGCCAGCCCACCGGCGACGAACACCGGAACCTCGCGGATATGCGGCAGGATCTCCTGGGCCAGCACGGTCAGCGAGACCGGGCCGATATGCCCGCCCGCCTCGGAGCCCTCGATCACCAGCGCGTCCACGCCGGACTTCACCAGCCGCTTGGCCAGCACCAGGGCAGGCGCGAAGGCGATGACCTTGGCCCCGTTTTCCTTGGCGGCCTTGATGCTGGCGGCGGAGGGAATGCCGCCCGCGAACACCACATGCCCCACATTCTGCCGCACGCAGACCTGGATCAGCTCCTCGAGCGCCGGGTGCATGGTGATGAGGTTCACGCCGAAGGGCTTGTCCGTCAGCGCCTTGGTCGCCTCGATCTCCTTTTCCAGCAGCTCCGGCGGCATCGCGCCGCAGGCGAGCACGCCGAACCCGCCGGCATTGGAGATAGCGGAGACCAGATGGCGCTCGCTCACCCAGCTCATCGCCCCGGCCAGGATCGCGTAGTCGGTGCCGAGAAACTCCCGGCCCCGGCTCGTCAGCGCCTCGAACTCGGCGGCGGAGGCGTTCATGTCAAGCATCGAGCTTGTACGCGGTGTGCAGGGCGCGGACGGCGAGTTCAGTGTACTCGGCGGCCACCAGCACGCTCACCTTGATCTCGGAGGTGGAGATGACCTGGATGTTGATGCCGCGGTCGGCCAGGGTCTTGAACATGGTGCCCGCAACACCCGCGTGGGAGCGCATGCCGACGCCGACGACGGAGATTTTCGCCACGTTCTGGTCGGAGACGATCTCGGCGAAGCCGATTTCCTTCTGCACGCCGTCCAGCACGGCCTTGGCGCGGAGGAAGTCGGTCTTGCCGACGGTGAAGGTCACGTCGGTCGTGCCATCGGCGGAGACGTTCTGCACGATCATGTCCACATTGATGCCCGCATCGGCCAGCGGCACGAACACGGCGGCGGCGATGCCGGGACGGTCCGGCACGCGGCGGACGGTGACTTTGGCTTCATCCCGTGAATACGCGATGCCAGCGACGATTTCCTGTTCCACGACTTCTTCCTCATCAACAACCAATGTACCCGGGATATCGGCAAAGCTGGAGAGCACCTGCACGCGCACATGCTCCTTCATGGCCAGCTCGACCGAGCGGGTTTGCAGGACTTTCGCCCCCACGGAGGCGAGTTCCAGCATCTCCTCATAGGTAATCTTATTCAGCTTACGCGCGCCAGGGACGATTCGCGGATCGGTTGTATAAACCCCGTCCACGTCGGTGTAGATATCGCACTGGTCGGCCTTAAGCGCGGCGGCGAGCGCCACGGCCGAAGTGTCCGAGCCGCCGCGCCCGAGCGTGGTGACGCGGTTATCCGGGCCGATGCCCTGGAACCCGGCGACCACGGGCACCTGGCCCTGCTTCATGCGCGAGATCAGCTCCTCGCCCTCGATCGACTGGATTCGCGCCTTGCCGTGCGCGCCGTCGGTTTCCACGGCGATCTGCCAGCCCTGCCAGCTGCGCGCGTCCTGCCCCAGCTCCTGCAGGGCGATGGCGAGCAGCCCGGCGGTCACCTGCTCACCGGTGGCGACCACGGCGTCGTATTCCCGCGCGTCGAACAGCGGGGAGAGCTGCTGGCACCAGGCGACCAGTTGGTTCGTTGTGCCGGACATGGCGGAGACGACCACAGCCACCTCGTTGCCCTTGTCCACCTCGGCCTTCACCCGCTTCGCCACATTGCGGATGCGGTCAAGATCGGCCACCGAGGTGCCGCCAAACTTCATAACGATACGCGCCATACTATAACCCTTGTGGAAAACCGCCGGGGGCGTCACATAGCGGCGGAGAAAAGTTTCGGCAATGCAGCACCCTTCCGTCATCCCCCAAGAAATCGCGCAATTCAACGCCCTTGCCGCCCAATGGTGGGACGAGGCGGGCCCGATGCGCCCCCTGCACATGATGAACGGCCCCCGCGCCGCCTGGGTGGGGGAGCGCGTGCGCAACCTCGTAGGTCCGGGCGTGGAGATTCTGGATGTGGGCTGCGGCGCCGGTTTGCTCTCCGAGGCTCTGGCCAAGCAGGGCTTCGACGTGCTGGGAATCGACGCCGGGGCCGAGGTGATCGAGGCCGCGCGCAGCCATGCGCAGGGCCAGGAGCTGAACCTGGACTACCGCAACGCCACCGCCGAGGAGCTGGTGGCCGAAGGACGAACCTTCCCGGTCGTCACGGCGCTGGAAATTATCGAGCATGTGGCTGATCCGGTGGAGTTTCTGCGCAGTCTCGCGGCGCTGCTGGAGCCGGATGGGGTGCTGTTCCTCTCCACCCTCAACCGCACGCCCAAATCCTTCCTCACCGCCAAGCTGGGGGCGGAGTACATCCTGCGCCTGCTGCCCGTCGGCACGCATGACTGGAAGAAATTCGTCACCCCGGTGGAGCTGGGCCATTATTGCCGCGAGGCCGGGCTGCGCTTGGCCGATACGGCGGGGCTCAGCTACTCGCCCGCGCGCCGGCGCTTCGAGGTCAGCCGCGATCTTTCGGTGAATTACATGGCGATGGCGGTGGCGGGCTGAGGCGCGCCACATCCTGCCGGTAACGCTGCTATGCACGCAATGCGGGAAAGTTTTGGCGGTTGTGGTTCGATCAAAGGTAGTAAAGATTTACGACAATTAATGTGACATAAACCACCCCGTAAGGCATGGGGTATGTCCGGTGCCTCGTTCGAGGCGCTTAGGTTGAGGCCTTTATCGAGCTGGGCGATGCCCCGGTCCCCTGGGGTTTTGTGATTGACTTTAATCAAGGCCTCGGCAGGATGATCTCTACCTGCCCGCGAATAATAACAACCAACGAGACATATGATGCCCGATGATCTGGCCCAGCAGCTGAGCTTATGGCGGCACCATCTCCACGCGCACCCGGAGCTTTCGCTCAAGGAATCGGGGACGGCGGCTTTCGTCTGCGCCCGGCTGACCGAGATGGAAATCCCCCATACGGCGGGCATTGGCGGACATGGCGTTGTTGGCGTGCTCTCGCGGGGTGGGGGCAACCGCGCCGTGGGGCTGCGGGCGGATATGGATGCGCTGCCGATTCACGAGGCCACCGGGCTGGCTTATGCCTCGCGCCATGCGGGGGTCATGCACGCTTGCGGGCATGATGGGCACACGGTCTCGCTGCTGGGGGCCGCGGCGCTGCTGCTGCGTGACCATAGCTGGAGCGGCAAGATCTACCTTGTCTTCCAGCCCGCCGAGGAAGGCTTCGGCGGGGCCGAGGCCATGCTGGCGGACGGGCTGCTGGAACGTTTCCCGATGCAGAGCATCTACGGCTACCATAACTGGCCGGGGCTGGAAGCCGGCAAGGTGCTGCTGCACGAAGGTCCGGTAATGGCCGGAGCGGCGAATTTCTCCATCACCCTGCATGGCCGCGCGGGCCATGCCGCCATGCCGCATGATTGCGCCGACCCGGTGCAGGGGCTCGCGCATCTCATCATCGCGCTCAACAGCATCACCGCCCGTAACAAGGACCCGCAGGATGCCGGAGTTATCTCCACCTGTACGCTGAGCGCCGGAGAGGCGCGCAACCAGATCCCCAACACCACCACGCTTGGCGGCACCATCCGCGCGCTCACGCCCCATACCATGCAGTTGCTGAAAACCCGGCTCGCCGAGGTCGCCCGCCATACGGCGCGGGCGCATGAGTTGGAAGCGGAGGTGGAGATCTTCAGCAACCTGCCGCCCACCATCAACAGCAAGGCCGAGGTGGATCTGGCCTTCAACGCCGCGCAGGCGGCGGGGGTGAATGTGGAACGCGCCGCCCGCGGCTCCATGGCGGCGGAGGATTTTGGCCGGTTCCTAGAGGTTCTGCCCGGGGCTTATGCCTGGATCGGCAATGGCGCCACTGCGCCGCTGCATAATCCGGGCTACGATTATAACGACGCCATCCTGCCGCTGGCCGCGCGTTATCTGGCCATCGTGGCCAAGGCGGCGCTGGCATGACGTACCGCATGGCATGGTCCGCCGAATTGCCGGATCTGCTGGAGGAACGCCTCAGCGCGGCCGTAGCTGGGCGGGTGGGGCTGGTGGTGGTGCCGGTGGCGGAGCGGCCATTCCCGCTCTGGCTGCGCGCCGGAACCGATGACGCCGCAACCGCCGCCGCCTCGTTCGACCTGCAGATGAACGGGCTCGACATCGTCCACGAGCCGCGCCGGATTCTGGAGATCGGGGCGCGGGCGGGGTATCGCAGCGTGGCGCTGGCTCATGCCTACCCGGCGGCGGAGATCCTGGCCACAGAGCCCAATCCCGCCTTCCAGCGCGTGGCGACGCTCAACACCGTGCCCTATGGCAATATCACGGTGCTCAACCTTGCCGTTGGGGTGGAGGCCGTGCGTCACGATTTCTTCGGCCGCGAGGGGGAGGCGGGCTGTCCCGCGCTCATGCGCCATGAGGCCGGGCAGATCACCGCCACGCCGCTGGCGCATCTGCTCACTCATCGGCGCTGGAACGATGTGGACACCATCATCCTCAAGCCCGATGCCGCCTCGCTCGGCATTCTGGACCAGCCCTTGCCGCGCCGCGTAAGGCTGCTGGCGGTGGAGACGGGCGGAGAGGCGCTGCCTCCCGCGACCATGGCGAAACTGCCGATGGCCGAATTCCTGACCATGATCTCCGGCGATTACGTGTTGTTCTACCGCCGGTCCTTGCAAAAAGCCCTGCCGGAACCGCCGCGTTCCGTACCCGTTTACATGCCGGACGGTCCGCCCCAGGGGTTGACGCTGGAGAATGTCAGCGATGACCCTCCGGGCTTTTTCCAGATCGGGCGCGAGGGCTTCCGCCTGCACCCAAACCCGCATGGCGAACCGCTGGCGCGCGCCATCGTGACCCAGCGGAATCTCGATTTCGTGGAGTTGCAGGTTTCCATGCGAGTGGTGCGCGAGGATTCGGCCCCGGTGCGCTTCAAGGTGGAGATGCTCGGCGAGACCGGGACGATCCTGGCTTCGGGCATGGAGGTGGTGCCCGGCGGCAAGGCGCGCGCCATGGTGCTGCAATTGCCCGAGTATCAGGGGCCGTGCAGCATTGCCTTTTCCACGCAGATGGCCGAGCACGGCGCTTCCAACCACGCCGCCTGGGCTGAGTTCATCTCCGCCACCTTCGTGTAAGCTGTGGAGTGGCAGGAGCCAGCCATCGTCCTGGAGGCCGCCTTGCATGGCGAGGGCGATCTGGTGGTCACGCTGCTTACGCCGCTGGGGCTGTGGCGGGGGTTGGCCAAGGGCGGCGCCTCGCGCCGGCAGGTGGCGGTCTGGCAGCGGGGGAACATTCTCTCTGCCCGCTGGGTGGCCCGCACCGCCGACCAGTTGGGAGCCTTGTCCGCCGAGCTGGTGCGCCCGGTGGCGGCGCTGGCCATGGCCTCGCCCGAGACGCTGGAGATCCTCAACGCCGCCTGCGCCCTGGCGGCGGGGGCGCTGCCGGAGCGCGAGGCGGCCCCCGAGAGCTTCGCCGGTCTGGTGCGGCTGTTCGCGGGTATCGACATTCCCGGCTTCCCCCTGCCCGAACTCGCCCGCTGGGAGGTCACCCTGCTGCGCGAGCTGGGCTTCGGGCTGGATTTTTCCTCCTCCGCCGGAGGAAATGACCGCATGGCTTATGTCTCGCCGCGCACCGGCCGGGCGGTGACGCTTTCCGAGGCAGGGGACTGGGCCCCCAAGCTGTTCCCGCTGCCCGACTTCCTGCTGGAAGATGCCCGAGCCGCCTTGGCCGATTGCGTGGCTGCCTTGCGCATCACCGGCCATTTCCTGGAGCGCGACGTGTTCGGCGGGCGCCACCGCCCCCTTCCACCGGCGCGGGCCGGTCTTTATGAGCGTCTCTCGCGTAGCCTGGAGGAGAAGCAGAACCATGCCGGATGATTTGGGCGGACAGATCGAAGACCTGCCCCTGAGCAACGCGCTCTCCGAGCGTTATCTCGCCTATGCGCTCTCCACCATCATGTCCCGCTCGCTGCCCGATGTGCGCGACGGGCTGAAGCCGGTGCATCGCCGGCTCATCTACGCCATGCACCAGCTCAAGCTGGACCCGCGCTCCGGCTTCAAGAAATGCGCCCGTGTCGTGGGCGACGTGATGGGTAAGTTCCACCCGCATGGCGATAGCTCGATCTACGAGGCGCTGGTGCGCTTGGCGCAGGAGTTCTCCTCGCGTTTCCCGCTGATCGAGGGCCAGGGCAATTTCGGCAATATCGACGGCGATAACGCCGCCGCCATGCGTTACACCGAATCGCGCCTGACCGAGATCGCCGAGCTGCTGCTGCGTGGTATCGACGAAAACGCCGTGGATTTCCGCCCCACCTACGATGGCGAGGAGCAGGAGCCGGTGGTGCTGCCGGGCGCATTCCCGAATCTGCTGGCCAATGGTGCCGCGGGCATCGCTGTGGGCATGGCCACCTCCATTCCGCCGCACAACGCAAGCGAGGTCTGCGCCGCCGCCATCCACCTGATTGGCAACCCCAACGCCACCACGGCCGAGCTGCTCACCCATATGCGCGGCCCGGATTTCCCCACCGGGGGTGAGCTGGTGGAGGATGAGGCGACGATCTGCGCCGCTTACGAGACGGGCAGGGGCTCCCTGCGCACCCGTGCCAAGTGGCACAAGGAAGAGGGCAAGCACGGCACCTGGGTGATCGTGGTCAGCGAGATCCCGTATCAGGTGCAGAAATCCCGCCTCGTCGAGCAGATCGCCATTCTGCTGACCGAGAAGAAACTGCCGCTGCTGGGCGATATCCGCGACGAATCCGCCGAGACCATTCGCTTGGTGCTGGAGCCCAAGAGCCGCATCGTCGATGCCGATATGCTCATGGCCTCGCTGTTCCGCGCCACGCAGCTGGAATCCCGCTTCGCCCTGAACATGAACGTGCTGGATGGCGGGCGCACCCCGCGCGTGATGGGGCTGAAGGCGATTCTACGCGCCTGGCTCGACCACCGGCACGAGGTGCTGGTGCGCCGCTCGCAGCACCGGCTGGACGCCATCGCCCGCCGGCTTGAGATTCTCGAAGGCTATATCAAGGTCTTCCTTAATCTTGACGAGGTGATCCGCATCATCCGCACCGAGGACGAGCCGAAAGCGGTGCTGATCCGCACCTTCGAGCTGACCGAGATGCAGGCCGAGGCGATCCTGAACATGCGGTTGCGCGCCTTGCGCAAGCTCGAAGAGATGGAAATCCGCAACGAGCATAAGAAGCTCTCGGCGGAGCAGGCTGATCTACGCGCGTTGCTGGCCGACGAGGGCAAGCGCTGGAAGAAGATCGGCAAAGAGATCGCCGAGGTGCGCGAGAAATTCGGCTCCGGCCCGCTGGGCGCACGCCGCACGCAGATTTCCGCCGCTGCTCCGGTGGTCGAAATCGTCGCCGAGGCGCTGGTGGAGCGCGAGGCGATCACCGTGATCCTTTCGGAAAAAGGCTGGATCCGCGCGCAGAAAGGCCATCTGGCTGACGATGTTGAACTGAAATTCAAGGAAGGCGACAAGCTCGGCTTCCTGCTCCGCTGCGAATCCACCGACAAGATCGCCCTGCTCGGCACCAATGGGCGCGTCTACACCATCAAGGCGTCCGACATTCCGCGTGGGCGTGGCGATGGTCAGGCCATCCGCCTGCTGGTGGAACTGGCCAACGAGGACGGCGTACTGGCGCTGTTCGTGCCCGATGCCGCGCAGAAATATCTGGTGGCCTCGTCCACCGGGCGCGGCTTCCTGCTCCCCGGCGCGGAGCTGGCTTCCGAGCGGCGTGCGGGCAAGACGATCCTGGTGCTCAAGCCCGGCGAGGAATGGGCCGCCTGCGTGCCCGCCAAGGGCGACCATGTGGCGGTAATCGGGCAGAACCGCAAGCTGCTGGTGTTCCCGCTGGATCAGCTCCCCGAAATGCCCAAAGGCACAGGCGTGCAGTTGCAAAAATACAAGGATGGCGGGCTGGCGGATGTGAAGACCTTCAGCCTCGCCGCTGGCCTCACCTGGCGCATTGGCGAGAAGCTGCGCGTGGAGCAGAAGCTGACCGAATGGCTGGGCGCCCGTGCCGCCGTGGGCAAGATGCCGCCGAACGGTTTCCCGCGTTCCAACACGTTCGGCGACTGAGGCGGGGCAAAAATTTGCCCTAATTCAGCGGCAGGCTGGCCGCTGCAAACTTGGGAGAAGATTGCCATGACCACTCGTCGCTCTCTTGCCGCTTTGGTGTTTGGCGCGGCTGCGGCCTTGGCGGTTGGCGCGGGGGCCAGTGCCCAGCCTGTGCCGCCTTACCCGCCGGGCTATCAGCCGCTTCCGCCGATGCGCGCCGAACCTCCGCCGCCTCCGCCGCCTGGGGCTGCGTTTATCTGGCGGCCGGGCCATTGGCAGTGGAATGGCTATCGTTATCGTTGGGTGCCCGGCCATTATGTCCATCGCCACCCGCACTGGAACCGCTGGGTTGATGGCCACTGGGCTGTGCGCGGCGGCACTTGGGTCTGGATCCCCGGCCACTGGAATTAAAACTTAAAAGTTTTTGGGTGCAGCCTTTTTTTAAAAAGGCTGCATTTTACTTTGCTTTTTACTTCTCGCCCGCAAGGGCGTGAATCCGCTCCACCATCGCGGCAACACCATTGCCCCGGTTGGTGGAAAGCGCGCCGATGAGCCCCAGATCCTTCAGGAACTGCGCCGGCGTCGCCAGGATCTCCTGCCGCGTACGCCCGGAATAGACGCGCAGCACCAGCGCCACCAAGCCGGAGACGATGGCGGCATCGGACGCGCCGGTGAAGAGCAGCTTGTCATTTTCCTCATGTGCCGCCAGCCAGACTTGCGACTGGCACCCCCGCACGCGATGCGCCTCGTCCTGCCATTCGGCGGGGTAGGCGGGCAGTTTGCGGCCCAGCTCGATGATGAACTCGTAGCGGTCCATCCAATCGTCGAACATTGCCAGATCTTCGCCGATCGCCTCGATGGCGGCTGCGGGCGTGTTTTCCTGCGGTTGAAAATACTCTGTCATATCCAGCCTTTTTTACGAAACCAAAGCAGCGGCAGCACAGCGGAGAGGAGCATGATGGTCCAGGCATAGCCATAGCCATAGGTCCAACTCAACTCCGGGATATTGTGGAAGTTCATCCCGTAAATCCCGGCGATGAGCGTGGGCGGTATGCCGACGATGCTCACCACGGTCAGCACCTTGATCAGTGCGTTCTGTGCGATGTTGATCAGCCCCAGCGTGGAATCCAGCAGGAATTGCACTTTGTCGGTCAGGTGCACGCTGTATTCGTTGAGGGAGGAGATATCCTTCTGCACCGATTTAAGGCGTTGCAGGACAGAGGAGGGCAGCCAGTCCGCCGAGGCGATGGCGTAGGGCGCGATGCGCGCCACGCCGAGCTGGCTGTCGCGCAGGAAGGAGATGGTATCGTAATCGCGCCCCAGGATGACGAGTGCCGCCTTTAACTCAGCTTCGGTATTGCGGACGCGCTGCTCGGTTTTCAGCCGGTGGTGAAACACGCGATGGCTCAGATGATCCAGCTCATCGCGCAGCCGCTCCAGCGCATCGGCCTGGCGATCCACGATCGCCTCCAGCAGCCCGGCGAAGATATGCGCGGAACTGGTATCGGAGACGTTATGCGGCTGAGTACAGAACTGGCTGAACACGATGCTGGGCGAGAAGCGCAAGGTTACCAGATAGTCGGGGCTGAGCACGAAGCCGCAGACGCTGGCTTGCAGGGCGCCTTCGGCATTGCGGGTGACCACGGGCAGGGACATGGTGAGCACCTGGCCGCTGACGGAAAGGCGCGATGAGGCCTCAATCTCGGTGAGCGCCGCCTTGTCGGGCAAAGAGAGGCCGGTGATGCGCGTGACGAAGGCGCGTTCCTCCGCCACTGGGTTTTCCAGGTCAAACCAAACAGCGCGCTGCGCGGCCTCGGTGCTGAGGTTTAAGATCCTGCCTGTCTCGCAAGCATAGGCGTTGAGCATGTCATCCCCTCTGTCCCAGGCGCGGCGGAGCAATACCAGGGT
>DAIDJU010000135.1 GCA_027451225.1 Acidocella sp.
AACAACCGCCGCATCCTGGAGCCCATCGGCAATATCCCACCCGCCGAAGCCGAAAAACAATTCTACGCAGCACTGGAAAGCCAGCCAATGGCAGCGTAATAACTTAAACCAAACAGCCTCCGGCAAAACCGGGGCGAT
This sequence comes from Acidocella sp., assembly GCA_027451225.1. Taxonomy (GTDB): domain Bacteria; phylum Pseudomonadota; class Alphaproteobacteria; order Acetobacterales; family Acetobacteraceae; genus Acidocella. The sequence continues at coordinate 139 of DAIDJU010000135.1, forward strand.
TCAGGGACACCAAAAATACGTTGTCTAGTCCAATATAGAAAAAGTTGTTTTCGAACGGCACGCTTGTTAGAAAAATCGAGACATTGGTGTCCGTCTCTCGCGCTGCTAACTCGACCAATGCCTCATACTCTACCTCGTAGTCCATAGGGTCACTTTTGGGCTTGAACCGTATAGACGACGCGCGGACATAAACGCCCGCTTCCTTGGAAGTGAGCACCTGGGCTAAGCGTGGCAAGCTCACGCCGACTGTGTTGTCTGAGAATAGGGCAATTTCCATTCCATTATATTAGCAACTTCTGTGACCCTGGATAGTGAACAAAGATGGCCAGGCGGCGTTCCCTGAGCTCTGGCTTCATTCTTTGGCCCGACATAACGGCTCATCTGCATATCGACGTCGGGCCAACTCACATCGGCCACTCTTTAATGATCGAAGAATTCTACTGGTCATATGACAGCATTGATAGTGTCCGTTTCTGGACCCGGAAGATAAGCCCCCCAGCGTCTTGATTGGGCGCGTTGCCGCCGGTAACGGCGATGGCTCCGGGCCCTGCTCGAGAGTGAGAGGTCGGTTTTGTTCCTCATGACAGGTTTTTCCTTCGGGAGAGTGTCTCCCGGGGCCTGTCGTGGAGAAGTGCCATGGATATCAATGCGTCTGCCGCGATCGCGGCTGTGGGAGCGAGTGCGGGCCGAGGTGGTTCTGCGGGGTTCAAGGTCGATGTCAGCCGGGGAGAGCGGCTGGGACGGGTGTCATCGGAATGGTTCTCGCGGCCCGATGACGAGCGGTTTCTGTCGCTGTCCGAGCTATACGAGGCGGTGCGCGGCCGAGCTGAGCGGGCCGAGGCACGGACGGTGGAAAGCCGCTCGATCCGCGTAGAGGCACGGCGCGACGATGGCGAGCGCCTGGCGCTGATCGTGCCGGGGCGGGGCGAGTCGGTGGCGCCAACCCATTGGAGCTTTGGCCAGCTCTGCGGGCTGGTTGGCGCCCCTGCGGGGTATCTGCGGGAATTGCCCGCGCCCCTGGCCGGGATCAATCTGCAGCATGGGCTGCTCAATCACCGCGCCGAGTTGGTGAAGACGCTCGAGACTGATGACGGGCGGATAGAACTACGCGCGGTCACCGGGCCGGATTATGGGCGCATCTGGGATCATGAGCTGGTGGCGGCGGTGATGCGCATTGCCGGCAACGGCACGGGCGACACGAATTGGAAGGTGCCGGGCGTGCTGGATTGGTCGACCATGACCCACAATCCGTTTGTGGATGTGACGAAGGAGACGACCACGCTCTATGCCAGCGACCGGGACGTGTTTCTGTTCCTGGTCGATGACACCCACCCGATCGAGGCCGGGCGGTTGCCCAATGGCGAGCCGGATCTGTATTTCCGCGGGTTCTATTGCTGGAATAGCGAAGTGGGTTCGAAGACACTGGGCATCGCCTCGTTCTATCTGCGGGCCGTGTGCGCCAACAGGAATATCTGGGGCGCCGAAGATTTCCAGGAGATCAGCATCAGGCACAGCAAATTCGCCACCCAGCGCTTTGCCCATGAGGCGGCGCCTGCGCTGCGGCGCTTTGCCAACTCCTCACCGGCGCTGTTCGTGGCGGGCATCAAGGCGGCGCGGGAACAGATCGTCGCGCGCCAGGATGATGAGCGCGAAGGGTTTCTGCGCAAGCGCGGCTTCAGCAAGGGGGAAACCGCGAAGATCATCGCCACCGTGCTGGAGGAAGAGGGCCATCCGCCCGAGAGCGTGTTCGACTTCGTGCAGGGCATCACCGCCCTGGCGCGTTCACGCCAGCACCAGGATGCCAGGCTGGAGCTGGAGGGCAAGGCGAAGCTGTTGCTCGAGCGCGTGGGGTGAGCATCGCTTGGAAGTTGGCGGGTAAAGCCGTGGACCGGTGTTCCGGTCCACGGCTTTTTTCGTGGGGCACGGGCAGAGAGGCAGAGGGTGGCGGTGAGCTTCACGACGGGTTGGAAGGTTGGAGGAGAGGCCTTCAGCCGCCCGTCATGGAGTTTGTCCCATGGCCAAGACTGTTCAGAAAATCGCCTTGAGTGCATCGCGTGACATCCCGTTCGACCGGCTGGTGCTGAGCCAGGCCAATGTCCGCCGGGTGAAGGCCGGCGTGTCGATCGAGGAGCTGGCGGCGGATATCGCCCGGCGTACGTTGCTGCAAAGCATCACCGTGCGCCCCGTGCTCGACGACAAAGGCGCCGAGACCGGCATGTTCGAGATTCCCGCCGGCGGGCGGCGCTACCGGGCGCTGGAATTACTGGTGCGGCAAAAGCGCCTGGCCAAGAACGCGCCCGTCCCGTGCATCATCCGCACCGAAGGGATCGCCGAGGAGGACAGCCTGGCGGAGAATGTGCAGCGCGCGCCGCTGCATCCGCTGGATCAGTTCCGGGCATTTCAGGCTCTGCGCGAGAAGGGGCAGGGTGAGGAGGAGATCGCGGCGGTGTTCTTCGTGCCAGCTTCGGTCGTCAAGCAGCGGCTGCGCCTCGCCGCTGTCTCACCCCGGCTGTTGGAGGTCTATGCCGAGGACGAGATGAGCCTGGAGCAGTTGATGGCCTTCTCGGTTAGCCCGGGCCATGAGCGCCAGGAAAGTGTGTGGGAGGCCGTGCAGCGCTCCTATAACAAGGAGCCCTACCAGATCCGCCGCTTGCTGACCGAAGGCGCAGTGCGCGCCAGTGACAAGCGCGCGCAGTTTGCCGGCGAGGCGTATGTTGCAGCGGGCGGGGCGATCATGCGTGATTTGTTCCAGCAGGATGATGGCGGTTGGCTGCAGGATGCCGGGCTGCTGGCGCGGGTGATGGCCGAGAAGCTCGAACGCGACGCCGATGCCGTCCGCGCCGAAGGCTGGAAATGGGTCGAGGCGGCGCTTGAGTTTCCCTATGGCCATCATCACGAGCTGCGACGCATTCCGGGCAACCGCCGGGCTCTGACCGACGAGGAGATCGCCCAGGTCGAGGCGTTGCGCGCCGAGGCCGAGACGCTCGAGGAAGAGGTGGCGCAGGCCGACGAAGTGCCTGACGATGTCGATCAGCGGCTCAACCAGATCGAGGCGGAGATCAACGCCCTGACCACGCGTCCGCTGGTTTATGATCCGACGGAAATCGCCATGGCGGGGGTGTTCGTCAGCATCGATGGCAGCGGCAAGTTACGCGTAGAGCGCGGCTATGTGCGGCCTGAGGACGAGCCGGTGGTGGTTGAGGAAGCCGACGAGGCCTCCCTGGCCGATGACCAGGACGACCGGGGGCAAGGGGGCGATACTAGCGACCTCGCCGAGGGTGATGATCCGGAGTCCGGTATCGAAAACAGCCGTACCGTAGTTGCCCGTGTCGGCGATGCCGCCGAGCCGGAGGAGGAAGACGGGCTGAAGCCGCTGCCCGAGCGGCTGATGACCGAGCTCACCGCCTATCGCACGCTGGCGCTGCGCGAGGCGTTGGGCAATGAACCCGGTATCGCCTACTTGGCGCTGCTGCATGCCCTCTGCCTGCGGCTGTTCTATCGCTATGGCGCCGAATCCTGCCTGGAAATCGAGGCCAAAAGCGTGATGTTCGGTGCCCAGGCGCCGGGCTTGGCGGACACGCCGTTGGCTGAGCGGATCGATGCCCGTCATCAGGGCTGGGCGGCGCAGCTACCCGAGGACGCCGCCGAGCTGTGGGACGCCCTGGCCGGGTTCGACACCGACAGCCGCGAGGCGTTGTTCGCTCATTGCGTGGCCCTCACCGTAAATGCCACGTACGACCCGTATAACCGCCGCCCGCGCGGGTTGGCGCATGCCGGACGGTTGGCGGAGATGCTGACGCTCAATCTGGCGGCGGCAGGCTGGGCACCAAGCGTCGAGAATTACCTTGGCCGGGTGACGAAGGCGCGTATCCTCGAAGCCGTGCGCGAGGCCAAGGGCGAGCAGGCGGCGCAGCGGCTCGAAACCCTCAAGAAGGGCGAAATGGCCGAAGCCGCCGAGCAATTGCTGGCGGGCACCGGCTGGTTGCCCGAACCTCTGCGGACCGTCGGCGTGCAAACGGTGGCCATGGCGAATGAAACGGCTGTCGGCGAACTCCCCGATGAGCCGCATACTGAGCCATCGGCCGGCGAGGCCGAGGCAATCGCCGCCGAATAATTCTCTCCCACGACGGCATCGGGGGGCTCGCGGGCGATCGCGGGCCCCTCTTGCCATGAAAGGCTGACCATGGGCGACAACGCGCATGATCTGGCGCGGCGGCTGGCGCGCAATGCCGAGGCGGTG
>DAIDJU010000136.1 GCA_027451225.1 Acidocella sp.
GAGGATATCGACTTCCTCTTTGGCGCGGAGAGGGACGCGGCGGCGGAAGCAGCCTAACGATGGGCAAGATTGTGTGGTTGGCCTCCTACCCCAAATCGGGGAATACCTGGGTCCGGGCGTTTCTGCACAATTACATCACCCAGCCCAAGACGGCGCACAGCATCAACCGGCTCATCGATTTCTCGGTCTCCGAGTGCGCCGCTCCGTTCTTCCGCCAACCGGGGGAGACGCTGACCGTCGAGCAGGTGCAGGCCAAGCGCCCGCTTGTGCATGAGGAGCTGACCCGCCTGCACCCGGATCTGGTGTTCGTGAAGACGCATAACGCCAATCTGGCGCTGCACGGCATCCCGCTCTGCACGCCGGAACACACGGCGGGGGCGCTCTATATCGTGCGCGACCCGCGCGATGTCGCGCTCTCCTTCGCCAATTTCACCCAGAAAAGCGTCAACGAGATTATCGAATTGATGGCGAGCCCAGGTGCCGCCAACGCCACCGACGATGTGCAGGTCTTCGAGCTGCTGTCATCCTGGTCGGAGCATGTGCGCTCCTGGGTGGGCGCGCCCCGGCGGCTGCTCACGCGCTACGAGGACCTGTTGGCAGAGCCGGAACGCTATTTCGCGCGCATCATCCGCTTCGTCGGCACTGGCGAGGTGGACCCGCGCCGCCTCGCCCGCGCCATCGAGTTCAGCAGCTTCAAGAGCCTCTCGGCGCAGGAGGCCGCCGAGGGCTACCGCGCGGGCGGCAAGGGAGAAAAATTCTTCCGCCAGGGCAAGGCCGGGCAGTGGCGTGAGCGCCTAACCCCGGCCCAGGCCGACCGCATCACCGCCGCGCATGGCGAGGTGATGCAGAAACTGGGCTATCTTTAGCGCGGCAGAAACCCGACCAGCCGCTCGGCCTCGGCCACGATCGGCTCGGCGATATCGGCGGCCTTGCGGGCACCATCCTGCAAAATGCGATCCAGCGCCGTCGGGTCCTTCAGATATTCGCGGGTGCGATTCCCAATCGGCTCGACATGCGCGATCAGCGCCTCGGCCAGCGCCTCCTTGAACGGACCGAAGCCGGACCCGGCAAAGCGGTGCAGCACCTCGCTCACCTTATGCCCGGTGATAGCGGCGTAGATGCCCACCAGATTCCGTGCCTCGGGCCGTGCCTCCAGATCATGCACATGCTCGGGCAGCGGCTCCGGGTCGGTCTTGGCCTTACGGATCTTCTGCGCGATCACATCCGCCGTGTCGGTCATGTTGATGCGCGACATGTCCGAGGGATCGGATTTGGACATCTTCTTGGTGCCATCGCGCAGCGACATCACGCGGGCGGACTCCTTCAGCACCAGCGGCTCGATGCGCGGGAAGAACGCCACGCCGAAATCATGGTTGAATTTCTCGGCAATGTCGTTGGCCAGCTCGATATGCTGGAGCTGGTCATCCCCCACCGGCACGCGCGTGGCGTGGTAGGCGTGAATGTCGGCGGCCATCAGGTTCGGGTAGGTGAACAACCCGGTGGAGACTTCCTCCTGGTTCTTGCCCGCCTTGTCCTTGAACTGCGTCATGCGCTTGAGCCAGCCCATGCGGGCCACGCAGTTGAAGATCCAGGCCAGCCGCGCATGGGCCGAAACCGCCGATTGGTGGAACAAAACGCTGCGCTCGGTATCAATGCCGCAGGCCAGCAGCAGGGCGGCCATCTGGCGGGTCTGCTCGCGCAGGGCCGCAGGCTCTTGGAAGGTGGTGATGGCGTGCAGGTCCACGAGGCAATAGACGCACTCGTCATCGCCCTGCTGCAACGCCACCCAGTTGCGCAGCGCGCCGAGATAATTGCCGAGAGTCGCGATGCCGGTGGGCTGAATGCCAGAGAATATGCGTGCCATGGCGGTTGGTTTCGCCGCGTTTTATGCGCCGGTCAACCGCCGCCCCGCTTCCTGGGGGCGGCGGAAGGGCGTCAGGCCAGCTGAGCCAGTATCGCCTTGGCCACGCCCTCGGAGCTGGCGGGGTTCTGGCCGGAGATCAGCTTGCCGTCCTCAACAACGAAAGCCCCCCAATCCGGCCCCTTCTGATAATGGGCGCCCAGGCGCTTGAACTCGGTCTCGACCAGAAAGGGCACCACATCGGTGAGTTGCACGGCGTCCTCCTCGCTGTTGGAGAAACCGGTCACGCGCCGTCCCTCGACCAGCGGATGGCCATTCGCGGCCTTCACATGGCGCAGCGCGCCAGGGGCGTGGCAGACCAGCCCGTGCGGCTTGCCCGCGCGGTCGAACGCCTCGATGAGCGCGATGGAGGCCGGCGATTCCGCCAGATCCCACAGCGGGCCATGCCCGCCGGGGTAAAACACGGCGTCGAAATCCTCGGCGCGCACACTGTCCAGCCGTACGGTGTTGGCCAGGGCCTGCTGCGCCGCCGGATCGGCCTTGAAGCGATGGGTCAGCGCGGTCTGGAATTCCGGCAGGTCGCTCTT
>DAIDJU010000137.1 GCA_027451225.1 Acidocella sp.
CCTGCGTCGCCACCATCAGCAGCCCAATGGCGGTGATGCACACACGCAGCGCCACAGCCATCTGCGCCGCTGCAACGGGGCCGAGCCAATGCAGGGTCAGCACATTATCGAACACATAGGCGCAGGCCCCGGCGATGGTGATCAGCGCCAGCAGCGCCCCGCCGCGCAGCGCATGGCCGATCGCCGCCAGCTTTGGCCGCAGGCTGGGGCGCAAGCCGGGCTGAGTGAGCAACACATGAGCGAGACTCCCGGCATTAGCCAGCACCCCGGCGCCAAACACGGCCAGCGTCAGCACCGCCACTCCCGCCCCGGCCCAGGCCCCGGCCACAACACCCGCCAGCATCAGCACGGTCTGCATAGTGTCCCACAGCCCGGAGACATAGCCCTTCTGCACCCCAAACCAGAGCGAGGCCGCCAGCCCCAGCGGGATATTCACGGCCAGACACAGCCCCGCCACCAGAAAAGGCGGCGAGGGCATAAGGCGCGGGCAGGCCAGCGCCAAGACGCCTCCCCCTGCCAACAACGCCAGGCTAACCATCACGGCCACAAACAAACAGGCCGTCACATAATCACGCGGGTCCTCGCCCCGATGCCTCGCGGCGGGCAGCAGCGTCACCAACGCCCCGCCAAGGCCAAGATCGAGCATGCTTCCCACCCAGCTCAGCGAGGTGGCCGCCCCCCACACGCCGAATCCCGCCTCGCCCAGCGCATGCAGCACCACGGGCAGAATAACCAGGCTCGCCGCCAACTGCGCCAAGCGCTGCGCCACACCGGCCGCGCCGCTAAGCAGGACGCGCCGGTTACGCAAGGTTAAGGAACGGAACATACGCCCATGATGCCGGGCAACGAGCCACGCGCCAAGGGCATGGCCGCCAGGAACCTCACCACGGCCTGCCGTTCAGGCCGCGCGAGCCTCTTGCATCAGTCGCTTCATCTCGTGGATCGCGGCGGGCAGGCCGATGAGCAGCGCCTCGCCGATCAGAAAATGCCCGATATTCAGTTCGCGGATCTCGGGCAGCTTCGCCACCGGCTGCACATTGGCGAAGGTCAGCCCGTGCCCGGCATGGCATTCCAGCCCGACTTCGGCGGTCAGCGCCGCGGCCTGACGCAGCCGCTCCAACTCGCCCGACTTGCCGTGGGCGTAAGCGCCGGTATGGAGCTCCACCACCTGCGCGCCGATCTCGGCGGACGCCCGCACCTGCTCCGGCTCCGGGTCGATGAACAGGGACACGATAATCCCCGCATCGCGCAGCCGCCTGATCACCGGCTTCAGCGCCTCGCGCTGCTGCACCACGTTCAGCCCGCCCTCGGTCGTCACCTCGGCCCGGCGCTCGGGCACAATGCACGCCCCGTGCGGCTTCAGCCTTGTGGCGATGGCGGTCATCTCCTCGGTGGCCGCCATCTCGAAATTCACCGGCCTGCCCGCCCAGCGGCAAATCACCTCCGCATCCGCGTCACGGATATGCCGCCTGTCCTCGCGCAGGTGGATGGTGATGCCATCCGCCCCCGCTTCCACACAGGCCTTCGCCACCGTGAACGGATCCGGGTGGCCGCCGCCGCGCGCGTTACGCAGCGTGGCCACATGGTCGATATTGACGCCGAGACGGATAAGGCTGGTCATTTAGATGTGGATCGCCCGTCCGTCGGCGGCGAGGGCGGCTTCCTTCACCACCTCGCTCAGGGTCGGGTGCGCGTGGCAAACGCGCGCCACATCCTCGGCCGACGCGCCGAATTCCAGCGCCGTGGTCAGCTCGGCGATCAACGTGCCCGCATCCGGCCCGATGATATGCGCGCCGAGCAGCTTGTCGGTGCCCTTCTCGGCCAGAACCTTGGCGAAGCCCTCGGTCGCGCCCAGCGCGCGCGCACGGCCATTGGCCATGAAGGGGAACTTGCCGACGGTGTAGGCAATGCCCTTGGCCTTCAGCTCTTCCTCGGTCGCGCCCACAGCGGCCACTTCCGGCCAGGTGTACACAACGCTCGGGATCGCGCCGTAATTCACATGCCCAGCCTGCCCGGCCAGACGCTCGGCCAGCGCCACGCCCTCTTCCTCGGCCTTGTGCGCCAGCATCGGGCCGGCGATCACGTCGCCAATGGCGTAGATGCCCGGCACGTTGGTGGCGTAATGACCATCGGTCTTCACGCGGCCGCGCTCGTCGGTCTCAACCCCGGCGGCGGCCAGGTTCAGCCCTTCGGTATAGGCGTAGCGGCCAATGGCCAGCAGCACGATGTCGGCCTTGATCTGCTCGGCCTCGCCGCCCTTGGCGGGTTCGATGGTCAGGCTCACCTGCTCGCCCTCGGTCTTGGCGCTGGTCACCTTGTGGCCGAGCTTGAACTGGAAGCCCTGCTTGGTCAGCACCTGCTGGAAGGTCTTGGAAATCTCGCCATCCAGGCCCGGGGTGATGCGGTCGAGGAACTCGACGACGGTGACTTCCGCGCCCAGGCGGCGCCACACGCTGCCCAGCTCCAGCCCGATCACGCCGCCGCCGATAACCACGAGATGGCCCGGCACCTTGTCCAGCTCCAGCGCGCCGGTGGAGGTGACGATGCGCTTCTCATCGACCTCGACGCCCTTGAGCGGCACGGAGCCCGAGCCGGTGGCGATGATGATGTGCTTGGCGGTATAGCCCTTCCCGGCAACCTCGACGGCGCCCGGCGCGGTGAACTTGGCCTCGCCCTTCAGCCAGGTGACCTTGTTCTTCTTGAACAGGAACTCAATGCCCTTGGTGTTGGCGCCCACCACCTCGGCCTTGCGGGCCTGCATGCGGGCGATGTCGATCTTCACCTCGCCCACGGAGATGCCATGGTCCTGCAGCCCGTGCTTGGCGTGGTCGAAATCCTCGGAGGAGACCAGCAGCGCCTTGGAGGGGATGCAGCCGACATTCAGGCAGGTGCCGCCCAGCGTGTCGCGCTTCTCGGCGACGGCCACCTTAAGGCCGAGCTGCGCCGCGCGGATCGCGCAGACGTAACCGCCCGGACCAGCCCCGATCACGATGACGTCGAAATTTTCAGCCATGCTACGCTCCCCAACGGACTTGTGAAAAAACTGACGCGCAGGTCATACCCCCAACCTCCCGCGCCGAGCAATCTGTCCTGGGCAGTGCAGCCCCGCCAAGCTTGCTTGCCCAAACTCAACCGCAGGCCTTAAACCCAACGGCATGACAAAATTCGCGGCACGGGTCGAACGAACCGAATTGGCGGCCACCATGGCCATGGCGGCGCGCGCGCGCGCCCTGCGCGCCGAGGGGCATGACGTGATCTCCCTCTCGCTGGGCGAGCCGGATTTCCCCACGCCCGCGCATGTGGTGCAGGCGGCGCACGAGGCCGCCTTGCGCGGCGAGACCAAATACCCCCCGCTCGGCGGCGCCGAGGCGCTGCGCAACGCGGTGGCGGATAAATTCCACCGCGAGCATGGCGTAAAAATCCGCCCGGCGGATGTGCTGGTCACCAATGGCGGCAAGCAGGCCATCTTCAACGTGCTGATGTCCCTCACCGAGCGCGGCGATGAAGTCATCATCCCCGCCCCCGCCTGGGCCGGTTACGAGCAGACGGTGAATTTCGCCGGGGCCAAGCCGGTGTTCGTCCCCTGCCCGCAGGAGGACGGCTTCATGCTCCAGCCCCAGGCGCTGGAGCGGGCCATCACCTCGCGCACCAAGCTGCTGCTGCTCAACTACCCCAACAACCCCTCAGGCGCGGCCTGCACCGAGGCGCAGCTCAAGGCCATCGCCGAAGTGCTGCGGGTGTACCCGCATGTCTGGGTGCTGTCCGACGATATCTACGAGCATCTGCTGTTCGACGGCCGCAAGCACGCCACCCTGCTCGGCGTCGCGCCTGACCTCGCGGACCGCATCGTCACCATCTCCGGTGTCTCCAAAACCTACGCCATGACCGGCTGGCGCGTGGGCTGGTGCTTCGGCCCGGCCGAGATCATCAAGCCCTGCACCGTGGTGCAGGCCACCGCCACCTCCGGCGTGTCCTCCGTCGGCCAGGCGGCGGCGCTTGCGGCGCTGACCGGGCCGCAGGATTTCCTGGCCGAACGGGCGGCGGCCTATCAGGCGCGGCGCGACCTCGTGGTGGCGGCGCTGAACGCCGTGCCGGGCATTTCCTGCCACAAGCCGGAAGGCGCGTTCTACGTCTTCCCCAGCATCAAGGGCTGCCTGGGCAAGACCACGCCCGCCGGGCGCAAGCTGGTGACCGACGAGGACTTCACCATGGCCCTGCTGGAGGAAGCCCATACCGGCGTGGTACAGGGCTCGGCCTTCGCCATGCCCGGGCATATCCGCATCTCCACCGCCACCGCCGAGGCCGTGCTGGCCAAGGCCTGCGCGCGCATCGCCGCATTCGCCGCCGCCTTGCGCTGAGCGGATACGTCGCCACATCCTCCGGGTAACCAACCCGGAGGATCACCATGACTGACGTGAAATACACCGCCCATGGCCATGCAACCGGCGGCCGCGACGGCCAGGGGGCGAGCGATGACGGCCGCATCGCGGTCAAACTCTCCATCCCCAAGGAGCTGGGCGGCGATGGCGGCCCCGGCACCAACCCCGAGCAGCTTTTCTCCGTCGGCTATTCGGCCTGTTTTCTGGGCGCGCTGAAATTCGTGGCGGGCAAGGAGCATGTGAAGCTCTCGCCCGAGACCCAGGTGGCGGCGGATATCGGCATCGGCCCGCGCGAGGACGGCACAGGCTTCGGCATCACCGCCGCCCTCACCATCACCTCACCGGGGCTCGATAAAGCCCAGCTCGAAGATCTGGTGCAGAAGGCCAATATCGTCTGCCCCTATTCCCACGCCATTCATAAGGTGGTGGACGTAAAGCTCACCGTGGCCTGAGCCTGCGCCGCCGCCACGCGTGCGGCTTGCTTGCGGGCGTGCTCCGCCTTCATGGCCTCGATCTCGCTCATCGCCTGCACGAGCCCAATCAGCACGTCCGCCTTCACCTCCACCGTCCTGGCCGCGCGCTGCTCGTGCGGCAGGGCGCGCAAAGCGGCGGCATGGTCGCGCAAATCATCCGGCACCACGGCAAGGGCGGCTTCCACCTGGGCGAACACGGCCTCCACCGCCTTGCGCGGCAGCGCGGGCGGGCGGGCCGACGCCTTGGTGACACGCCGCCGCCCGTCCTGCCGCGCGGCGTCGAGTTCCTGGGTCAGCGCGCCCCCCGCATCTTCGCCGTGCTTTTGCACGGCCTCGATCGCGGCATCGGGAGAGACCTGCCCGCTGCGCACCAGCGCCTGAATCTCCTCCCCCGCGCAGGCCAGGACCAATAGCTGCTCGACGCGCGCCGCCGTCTTGCCCTGCGAGGCGGCAATCTCCCCCACATCCAGCCCCATATTCAGCAGCCGCAGATAACCGCGCGCGATATCCAGCGTCTCCAGCCTCAACCCCTGGGCCGAGCGCAGCATCAGCTCCACGCGCTCGGCATCGTTGCCACGGAAGGGAATGACGCTGACCAGCGGAATCTGCGCCCCGCGCTCAATGGCCAGCCGGATACCCCGCCGCCGGCAATGCCCCTCAATCACCACGATCCGCCCATCCTCCAGCGCCCGGACCACCATCGGCGGCACGTAGCGCCCTTCCAGATACGAATCGGAAAACGCCTCGATATGCGCGACGACCTTCGAGTCCTCGTAATAGCGCAGGTTGAACCCTTCCTCCTCCTCGAGAAGCATGGGATCGATCTGGTACAAATACAGTTTCTTATTGTCCTGGCCTTGCGGCTCAGCCGTAAAATTTTTCAGCGGCTTGATAACGAACGCCATGACAGACCACCATCAGCTTCCTAGAATGCCCAGATAGTATTGCCACAACCAAAAACACGCAAAAGTTGCATTCGGCGCCCTGCGCCCCAAACAGCGCAAACACCAAAACCCCACACACGGCATTATCCGCGTCAGGTTTAATCTGGACCAAGTTTTAAGAGGAGGACGGTGGTGGAGCTAAGCGGAATCGAACCGCTGACCTTCTGCATGCCATGCAGACGCTCTACCAATTGAGCTATAGCCCCGTACCGTGTCGGTGAACGGGCGTATAAATAACTCGGCGAAGGAGATCAAGTGGGGGGATGGAACTAAATGCAGATTATTGTTAAGCCACTCGCGTGGGCCGGGTTAGCACAGTGGTAGTGCAGCGGTTTTGTAAACCGAAGGCCGGGGGTTCAAATCCCTCACCCGGCACCATCCTTGCAAAAAATCCCTTTCAGCTTGCCTGCAAACCGCCTGAAAGCCGCCACGGCGGCGCGCACCGGCCCTAGCAGCCGCCAGGAATGGCTCCGCCACACGACGTCGAGTTGGCGGCGCAGATTATCCGCCTCTTCCACACTGTTTCCGTGCTCCAGCTTGAGCGTTTCCATTGCCCGGCGCAGCCGCGCCAATTCCCGCCGCAGGGCGATGTTATCGAGCTTATCGGCTGATGGGTGCCCATAAACCCCCTCCATCTCGGGCGGGGGGCCGGCAAGTTCACCGCCAACGCGGATTTTGCTGGCATCCGCCAATTCAGCCAGCACCCCGGCCGCTCGCATCTCGTCGATCTCCGGCGGCAACAAGGGCCGCAAGGCGCGGAACAGATAGGCCGCATCCTGCGTGAAGCGTGGGAAGGACAGAAAAATCACCGGAATTTCCGCCGCCGCCAACCGTTCGATCAGCTTATGGAAGCCCATCGCCAACAGCCGCGCCTGGTCCATCGGGTTGAGCGAATAAAGCACGCCACCCGGCGTCGCCCCCCAAGCCTCCCAGTTAAGATCCGTCTCCGCCATCCACGGCGATGCGCGGTGAATCGCCTGCCGCTCCAGAATCGCGCGGCTGGATGCGGCCTCCACCAGATCCCGCACCGGGATAATCACCGCATCGAGCGCGATATCCCCGCGCGACAACACCTGATCGATGGACGCGAACAGCCAGGGCGACTTCACGATATACGGCATGGCCCCCGCGATGCCGGTACCCAGCTCATGCTCCAGCCCCGCATTGGCGTCCTCATTCCAATGGGCCTCGATACCTGGGAACCGCGCTAAAGAGGTATCCAACCCCAGAGCTGTGAGGTAGCGCACCAGAAAGCTGGTGCCAGCCCGCCCCGTACCAGCGATAGCGACATGGCGGGATGGGGCGGACACTTGGCCCATTGCGACAGTTTCGGACATGATCGGACGCTACAATCAGCACTTCGCCCTCGTCCACCTCGCCTGCCCCCGGTATTCTCCCCGCATGATCATCTCCGCTCCCCGCCTGTTCCTGGGCGAAAACTTCACCCCTCCCGGCGCCGTGGCGGTCGAGAACGGGCGCATCACCCGCATCATCTTTGGCGATGTGGAAGCAGATATTCACCTGACGCATGGCTTCCTCGCCCCGGGGCTGATCGATCTGCACAATAACGGCGCCTTCGGGGTGGATTGCGCCAGCGCCACGCCGGAAGAGTGGGATATCTTCATCTCCGGCCTCGCGGCGCGCGGCGTTACCTCCGTTCTGCCCACCGCCATCACCGCCCCGCTGGCCGACCTCGCCGCCACCGCCCAGCGCACCAAAGCGGCCCAGGCCCGGCACGGCGCGATTCTCGGCCTGCATCTCGAAGGCCCGTTCCTCGCCCCCTCCAAACGCGGCGCGCATCTCGCCGAATTTTTACGCCTGCCGGACGATGCCGCCATCGCCGAGGTGCTGGAAATGGGCGGCGTGGTCCGCCTCGTCACCCTGGCCCCAGAACTGCCCGGCGCGCTGGCGGCCATCGCCAAGCTGCGCGCGGCCGGAATCGCCGTAGCCCTCGGCCATACGGACGCCGACGCCCCCACCATGCGCAACGCCGCGGCGGCGGGCGCCACCCTCGTCACCCATGTCTTCAACGCGCAATCGCCGCTGCACCACCGCGCCCCCGGCGCGCCGGGCGTGGCGCTCACCGATCCGCGCCTCTCCCCCTGCCTCATCGCCGATGGCGTGCATGTCGCGCCGGAACTCCTGGCCATCGCCTTCGCCGCCTGCCCCCGCGCCATCGCGGTCACCGATTCCATCCGCATCGCCGGGCTGGAGCCGGGCGCGGTGCGGGAGTTCGGCGGCGCGCCGGTCACGCTCGGGCATCAGGGCGTGGGGCTGCGGGCGGACGGCACCATCGCCGGGGCGGGCATCACGCTGGATGAAGGGGTGCGCCGCCTCATCGCCGCCGGTGTAACGCCCGCGCTCGCCCTCGCCGCCGCCACATCCCGCCCGGCCCAGGCCCTGAACCTGCCTGATCGCGGCACCCTCACCCCCGGCGCGCGGGCCGATCTCGTCTGGTTCAGCGACGATTTGCACCCCCTTCGCGTCTGGACCGCCGGCGTAACACACAGCACCGCCACCAAGCCGCGCGGCACCGAAACCGCCCGCCCTGAACTGGCAAACCTCGACGAGCGCGGCACGCTGGAGATCGTGCAAACCTTCCTCACCCAGGAACAAGCCGCCCAACGCGCCCTGGCCACCGCCGCCCCCGCCCTTGCTCGCTTGGCCAACGCCGTCGCCGCCAAGCTTCAAGCGGGTGGACGCCTTTTCTACGCCGGAGCAGGCACCTCCGGCCGGCTGGGCTTTCTCGACGCCGTGGAATGCGGCCCCACCTTCGGCATCGAGGATGGGTTGATCATCCCCCTGCTCGCGGGCGGCACAGAAGCCTTCATCAAAGCCGCCGAGGGCGCGGAGGATGACGAGCAAGCCGCCATAACCGCCCTCACCACCCATCATTTTGGAGCTGGCGACGCGCTGGTCGGCATCGCCGCCTCGGGCAGCACGCCCTACACACTGGCCGCCATCCGCCACGCCCGCGCCCTGGGCGGGCTCACCGGGGCCATCGTCAACAACGCCGGCACGCCCATGGCCGAAGCCGCCGAAATCGCCGTGCCCATCGTCACCGGCGCGGAGGTCATCGCCGGGTCCACGCGCCTTTCCGCCGGGTCCAGCCAGAAGATCGCGCTCAACACCCTCTCCTCCACGGTGATGATCCGTCTCGGCAAGACCTACGGCCCCTATATGGTGGACATGCGGGCCACCAACGCCAAGCTGCGCCGCCGCGCCTTGGCAATGGTCCAGCAAATCACGGGCGCAAATGAATATGACGGTACTCTTGCACTCACCGCCTGCGGGATGCATGTTAAATGCGCGGCGTTAATGATCCTGCGCCACTTACCCGCCGAACAGGCGCAAGCCCGGCTGGCGGCGGCAAATGGCTCGTTGCGGCGCGCACTGCATAACCAAGAGGTAAACACAGGACCGGCATAAGGTGGCGGGCAATATCATCGGCATCGCACGGCGCGTGGATGATTTCATCATCGACCGGCTCATGCAGCCAGCCGTCAACCTCGCCTGCTGGTATCTAGGCCTGCCGCTCTACACCCTGGCCCGCGCCTGCACCGTGCTGGGGGCGGGCATCGGGGCGATCTGGATCCGCCGTTACGACGCCTTCCCCAGCGCCGACTTCCTGGAGGACGCGCTCTGCCTGCTGGTGATGGCGGGCACCTGCTTCCTGCAAATCCGCGCGCATGAGCGCAGCGCCCCAAACCGCCCGGCCCTGGCCCCGGCGGTGCGGCTCACGGGGCTGATCTGGCGTACCCTCTGGCTGCTGGACCTTGCCCTCTTCCCCTCGCAATGGCCGGTGCTGAGCCACGTGGCGCTGTTCGGCAGTTTCGCCTGGACATTGCTGCTCGTGCTACCCTACTGGCTCATCTGCTGCCGCCAGCCGCCCCCGCCCGAGCCTCTGGCGCAAGGCGAGTTCCGCCCGGCCACCATCCCGGTGCGCTGAAGACCGCCGCTTTTTCACAAAAAAGCGGCACCAAGAAACTTTTGCAATTTATTGAATAGGTTGTTTTCACACGTGAAACTGCGCGACAAACTCTCCTGGCTCAACGACCAGATCGCCATCCGCGCCAACGCGATCTTCGCGACGATGGGCTTCTTCTGGTTCTGCCTGATCCTGACCCTGCTGCCGTTGAAATGGCCGGCGACCATGCCCTTCGTGCAATATGCCAGCTCGGGCGTATTGCAGCTGGTGGCGCTGCCCTTGCTGGGCGTGGGCACCATCCTCGCCGCCCGCTCCTCCGACCAACTGGCCAAAGAGCAGCACGACGCGGTGATGGAGACGGTGAACGATGTGCGCGAGATGCTGAGCGAGCTGCACCAGCTGCATCTGGAACTGAGCATCAGGGTGAACGAGGTGTTGGAAACCCCGCCCCCGGCCGAGCCCCCGGCGCAATAAAAAAGCCGGGGAGGCTGCCCTCCCCGGCTTTTGTCTCAGGCGGCCGCCTTGGCCTCGCGGCGGCGGCGGGTCAGCACGAACTCGGTATAGCCGTTCGGCTGGTCGCGCCCCTCGAACACCAGCTCGCACGCGCCCTTGAAGGCCGGGCCGTCGAAGCCCGGGGCCATCGGCTTATAGGCCGCATCGCCAGCGTTCTGGCGGTCCACCACCACGGCCATGCGCTTCAGCGTCTCCAGCACCTGCTCCTTGGTGACAACACCATGGTGCAGCCAGTTGGCCAGATGCTGCGAGGAAATACGCAGCGTCGCGCGGTCCTCCATCAGGCCGACATCGTGGATGTCCGGCACCTTGGAGCAGCCCACGCCCTGGTCCACCCAGCGCACCACATAGCCCAGCAGGCCCTGGCAGTTATTGTCCAGCTCCTGCTGGATCTCCTCCGGCTTCCAGTTGATCCCGCCAGCCAGCGGGATCGTCAGCAGGTCGGAGAGCTTGGCCGGCTCGCGGCTCTTCAGCTCCTCCTGGCGGGCGAACACGTCCACCTGGTGATAGTGCAGCGCATGCAGCGTGGCGGCGGTGGGGGACGGCACCCAGGCCGTGCTGGCGCCCGCGCGCGGATGCGCGATCTTCTGCTCCAGCATCCCGGCCATCAGATCAGGCGCGGCCCACATGCCCTTGCCGATCTGCGCCTTGCCCTGCAACCCGCATTCCAGGCCGAAATCCACGTTCCGGTCCTCGTAGGACTTGATCCAGGGCTGGGTCTTGATGTCGTTCTTGCGGATAAACGCGCCCGCCTCGAAGGAGGTGTGGATCTCATCGCCGGTCCGGTCGAGGAAGCCGGTATTGATGAACACCACGCGGCTCTTGGCGGCGGCGATGCAGGCCTTCAGGTTAGCGGAGGTGCGGCGCTCCTCGTCCATGATGCCCATCTTGAGCGTGTTGGCGGGCAGGCCGAGCAGCTCCTCCACCGCGCCGAACAGCGCGTTGGCGTTGGCCACCTCTTCCGGCCCGTGCAGCTTGGGCTTGACGATATACACCGAGCCGGTGCGCGAGTTGCGCTTGGCCTTGAGATCGTTGATCGCGATCAGCGAGGTGATCACGGCATCCATCACCGTCTCCGGCACCTCCGCGCCATCCAGCGTGATGGCGTCGGTCAGCATATGGTGGCCGACATTGCGCACCAGCAGCAGCGAGCGGCCATGCAGGCTCAGCGTGGAGCCATCCGGCGCGGTGTAGACGCGGTCCTTGTGCAGGTCGCGCAGGAAGGTCTTGCCACCCTTCTCCACCGGCGCGGTCAGGGTGCCCTGCATCAGGCCCAGCCAGTTGCGGTACACCTCCACCTTGTCCTCGGCATCCACGGCGGCCACCGAATCCTCGCAATCCATGATCGTGCTGATCGCGGATTCCAGGATGATGTCGGCGACATGCGCGGTGTCGTTCTTGCCGATCGGGTGGGTGGCGTCGATCAGGATATCGGCGTGCAGGTTGTGGTTCTTCAGCAGCACGCTCTTGGGCGCATTGGCCTCGCCGGTATAGCCCGCGAACTGGGCGGCGTTACGCAGCCCCACCTCGCCGGAATGCAGCACCACGGCCAGATGGCCGTCGCGCACTTTATAACCCAGCGCGTCGGCATGGCTGCCATCGGCCAGGGGGAAATGCGCGTCCAGGAAGGCGCGGCCACGGGCCACCACGGCGCTGGCGCGGGCGAGGTTAAAGCCCTTGCCGCGGGCGATCTCGCCCTCGTCCGGCAGCGCGTCGGTGCCGTAGAGGGCGTCGTACAGGCTGCCCCAGCGGGCATTGGCGGCGTTCAGCGCGTAGCGGGCGTTGGAGACGGGCACCACGAGCTGCGGCCCGGCGATGGTCGCGATCTCGGCGTCCACATTGGCGGTGTCGATGGTGAAGGCGGCGGGTTCGGGCAGCAGATAGCCGATCTCGCGCAGAAACGCCTCATAGGCCGCCGCGTCGATGGGCTTGCCCTTATGGGCGAGGTGCCAGGCGTCGATCTTGGCCTGGATGGCGTCGCGCTTGGCCAGCAGCTCGGCATTGGTGGCGGAGAAGCGCTTGAGGAGCGCGGTGAAGCCCGGCCAGAACTTGCCCTGCTCCACGCCGGTGCCGGGCAGCGCCTCGTTATTGACGAAATCGTACAGGACGGTGGCGATATTCAGCCCGTCGATGGAAACCCGTGCTTCGGTCATGCTTCAAACTCCTCGTCGTTTTGCCTGCGTGATGCAGCATAGCATCGGCCCCGCACAAGCGCCCCTGGCCGCACAAGAGTTTTTCACGATGGGGCTAAATGCCCCACCGCCTCACGCCAGCGCGGCGTGGCAGTCATACCATGTCGGCCGCCCCTGCGCCCTGGCCGCGCGCCACGCGGCGCAAAACGCCTCGAAATCCAGCCAGTCCGGCCCCAGCTCCCTGCCGAACGGCCCGGAGGTATGGTTCACATCCACGCCCTCGGCCTTCTGCCCCTCGCGCGGCGGATCAGGCCAGACATAGCCGCCGGGCGGGTTCTGGTCGGAAAGCTGGAAGCGCCGGTAGCCCAGCCTGTGCAGCGCCTCGGCGGGGCCGAGATCATGGCACTCCACCGAGATATAAGCGGGCAGCGCCGCCCCTTCAGCCCCGGCCAGGAACTGCACCTCCGCGCCCTCGATGTCGATCTTGGCGTAATGCGGCACGCCATACTCGGCCACCAGCTCCGCCCAGCCGATGGTGACGACATGATAACTGGTGAAGCCGCTGGCGAATTCCGGCCGCTCGGCGGAAAAACCCGAGAGGCGCGGATGCTGGTCATTATGGAAGAATTCCAGGATCTGCCCGGTCTCGCGCCCGGCGGCGTAGTTCAGCACGGTCAGCTTGCCGGCCTTGATCTCGGCGGCAAAACGCTCGCACAGCCCGTAATAGGTCTTGGCCGAGGGCTCCAGCCCCACCACACGGAAGCCCTTGGCCAGATACAGCGCCGCATCATCGCCCTCAGCCATGCCGATATCGAAAATCAGCCTGTTTTCCTCCACCGGCGCGGCCACGGGCTGCCCCCCGCGCAGCGCCTCAATCCCCGCCATCAACGCCCCGGCCATGGCGAGCGGGGAGGTATCCTCCTCGTCGCGCACGTCATAGGCGGTCCAGAGGCTCGTCGTCGCCTTGATATTCGGGCGCCGCTTCAGCCGTTCGATGAAATGCTCCATGCTGCGGCATTGGTAGTGCATCAGCTTGGCCACGGACCAATCCGGCGTTCCAGCGATAATCCCCCGCGTCTCGCCCCATACCAGCGGCGCGCCATTGGCCAGCACAGCCCGCTCGGGCGCGACATCAAAGCAATGGAACGACACCCATTGTGGCCCCACTTTGCTGGGGCGGACAAAGCTCTTCACATGCTGGTTCACCGGCCTCTGCGTATCGCCATGCCAAGTATAAGCCAGCGGGGCCGGTGTATCCGGCTTCAGCACATGGCCGGAACTGCCGTATTTGCACCAGTTCACCGCCACCTCATCAGCTTCGGGGAAGCGCGCCAGAAACGCCGCCACGTGCCTATCCAGGCGCAATTGCAGGAACTCATCGGCATCGAAGAAGGCCAACCAGTCAAATTCATCCCTGTAGGCCTGCAGGGCATGACGGTAGGACGCCTCCTGCCTGCACTCATAGCGCAGGCTCCTGTCCCCTTCCGCCCGGTGTAGGCGTATATCCCAGTTCTTCGCGGCCTCTTGCAGCAACGCCCAGGTCTCGTCGGTGGAATCATCGTCATAGACAATGGCGGCATTGAAACCGAGCAGCCGGTGCCAAGCGAGCCACGCCAGAATATCACTCGCCTCATCCTTGACGATCAACACCAGGGCCACGGTCTCGCGCACCGCGGCCGCGGCAATAATCCGCTTAATCTCCGGGGCATGCCGCGCCGCGGAATCATCCAGAATCTCATTGCGATTATAGTAGTGGAAATCCTGCTCCGAGCGCGGTGTGGCAAGGTTGCCGCGCTCAAGTCTCGCCTGCCAGTGCGCCCAGGAGCGGGTGAAGTAGTGATGCAGCTTCGCACCGTTATGTTCGGGAGCCTGCGTCAGCACCCCAGGCACATCGAAGGCCAATAGCCTCCCTTTGATATCCACACATTCGCCTTCGACCTCAAAGACATGCGGATTATATGCCCGTTTCACGGCTCCGGGGCGGACGATACTTTTAATATGGGCGTTCGCATGAAAATCCTCCGTGGCGCGGTGATTGAATGCCTCAATTACCAACTCCTGCGGATACTCGGCATGGCCGGACGAACCGAAAAACGCCCATGAGATACCTACGGCCGCCTCGCGCCGTTGCGCCAGCAGCGCCCTCAGGTCCAGCCCCTCATCCAACACCAAAAATTCATCGGTATCGAAGAACGCAAGCCACTCGAACTCATCCTTGAGCAGCCCGATGGCATGCTCGTAAGCACGCTCCTGAACGCCGGGCCCTCTGCCCGGCCAGTCCAGCACCCGCACGTCGTAACGGGGCGCGCCCCCCTCGGCGACGGCCTTGGTCCGGTCCGTGGACTCATTATTAAATAGGAAAACCGTATCGAACCCGATGAAGAACTGCCAGGCGAGCCACTCTGCAATGTGGCGTTCCTCATTCTTTACAATGGCAACGCAGCCGATCTTACCCACAGGCACCC
>DAIDJU010000138.1 GCA_027451225.1 Acidocella sp.
ATACCATACGGCACTATGACGGACCTGGAATCGGCTCCGGGAAATAAATAGAAGCGCCAGCGGGATCAGCGCCAACAGGGGCATTGCGATGATCAGCTTGCTTGGCGAGATGAAGGCGAAGCTCGATGTCAGCGGAACCAGAAGCCAACCATCGCGCATCGCAAGCGATGCGCCGACACCGCTGGCGAAACCAGCTCCCACCATATCGCGCAGCCATAGCGGCATGCCGACGGCCAGAGCCAGCACCAGGATACCAAGCACGAAGACCGTGCCCTGATGGCGGCCGGGCATGGGTTTCGGCGAGCGGGAATTGTCGCCCTGCAAGCCTAGCCCGAACAGCTTGATGGACATGGCGAAGGCAATGGCGGCGGTCAGCGCCAACCCGGCGCCACCCAGGACCAGCGCTAGGCGCCCCGCAAGAGAGGTGACGTGGAAGCCCTGGAAGAAGGTCTGGAAGAGATACCACTCGGAGACAAACCCAGCCTGAGGTGGCATGGCGGCAAGGCTCATCACCGCGATAAGGGCACCGATGCCAAGCCAGGGCGCACGGCCCGCCAGCAGCCCGCGCTGGGTCAGCCGGTCATCGCCCACCGTCAGCGCCACGGCATCGGCGGAAAGGAATAGTCCTGTCTTGGCCAGGCTGTGACCCGCGAGATGAAGCAGGGCCGCGATCCAGGCCAGGCCGCTGAGCGGCCCGGAGCCGTTTTGCTCGAAGATGAGCGAAGCGCCTAGCAGGGCGACGGCAATCGAGCCGTTCTCGGCGGATGAGAAGGCGAGGAGCCGGCGCCAGCTCTCCTGCTGAAAGGCGTAGAGCGCGTTGACCACGGCGCTGATGACGCCCGCCGCAATCAGAATGATGCCAAGCTCCAGTGTGACCTCAGGGCTGGCCTGGAACCAGGTCAGGAGGCCCCGGCCCAAGGCGAAGAAGGCGGCATTAAGGACGATGCCTGACATCAAGGCTCCAGTGGCCCCGCCGGCAGCGCCATAGGCATCTGGAAACCACTCGTGGAAGGGTATGATGCCGAGCTTCGCGCCAAAGCCGACGAGCAGAAGAAGGCCGATGAATAGTCGGAGACCGCCCGGCAAAGCTTGGACACCAGCGAGGAAACTGGCGAATGCCGTGGAGCCGCCCGTGACCGAAAGGGCGAGGTACGCTGCCAGGAGGGCAACGGCACCGGCTTCCAGCAAGGCCAGCATGAACAGCACCGGGCGGCCCGCTTCCGCCGTCTGCCGGTCCGCCATGATCATCACGGCGCCGCCCAGGCTCATGATTTCATACGCGACGAGGAAGGATATGCCATCTTGCAATCCCGCGACACCATAGGCGCCGAGCAGGCTCATTGCCGCCCCGAAACACCAGCCACGGGGCGCGCGGCCACGAGGCCCAGCGATAAAGACGAAAAAGGCCGCGGTGAAACCAAAGCCGAGCAGCCAGGCAGCGTTGGCATCGAGCTGGTAGGCTGTCCCCTCTATGTTCGGTCCGAACGGCAACGTGAAGCTTGGCGCCGGGATCACAAGATCCCCGCAACACAGCAAAACGCCAACGGCAGCCGCACAGGCCAGGAGGATGCGTGCCGCGCCGGTGCCGCGCGGCACGAGTGCTGCGATGAGCGCAAGCACCAGCAGGGCAGGAAGCAGGATCGAAAGATCAACCAGCATATTGCCCTCCTTTGACTCTCTGCTGCTTGCGCGCCAGCAGGAGCATGAAGGCCTCGATGATGGCGGCCGGGTTCGGCGGGCAACCGGGGAGATAGAGATCGACTGGCAGGATGCCCTCCAGACCGTTCGCGCAGAATTCTCCGCCAGCGGCAGTGCCGCCGGCGACGGCGCAGGTGCCGATCGCCATGACCCAGCGCGGTTCCGGCATCGCCTCATAGGCGGCAAGAAGCGGGCCGCGCATGGCGTGGGTGACCGGGCCGGTCACAAGAAGCACATCCGCAAACCGCGGTGACGCGGTGAAGAAGACACCGAGCCGGTGAAGATTGTAGAACGGGTTGTTCAGGGCCTGGAGTTCTGACTCGCAACCATTGCAGGAACCCGCATCGACGTGCCGCACATGCAAGCTGCGGAAGAAGCCCGAAGGGGTCTTGTGCGTGACGTGATCTGGCGTCGGTTCAGACACCCAATGCAGATCCTCGCGGTGCCGCACCCCGAACGCCCAGTCATGCGAGGTGGTGAGCGCGTCCGTGGGACAGGCCTCGACGCAAAGCTGGCAGGCGACGCATTTCCCGTAATCGATTGCGATACCGGCTTCACCATTTGG
>DAIDJU010000139.1 GCA_027451225.1 Acidocella sp.
ATCTTCAACACCGCCTATGTGCTGGCCAGTTCCGAGACCGCGACGGACGCCGATTTCCAGAATGTGGAGCGCGTGATCGCGCATGAATATTTCCACAACTGGACCGGCGACCGCGTGACCTGCCGCGACTGGTTCCAGCTCTCGCTGAAGGAAGGCCTCACCGTGTTCCGCGACCAGGAATACATGGCCGACCAGTTCTCGGCGGCGGTGAAGCGCATCACGGATGTGCGGCTGCTGCGCGCCACGCAGTTCCGCGACGATGCCGGGCCGCTGGCCCACCCGGTGCGCCCGGCAAGCTATCTCGAGATCAACAATTTCTACACCACCACCATCTACGAAAAAGGTGCGGAGGTGGTGCGCATGTACCGCACGCTGATGGGGCGCGAGGCGTTCCGCCACGGCATGGATAATTACATCCGCGAGAACGACAACTCCGCCGCCACTGTGGAGGATTTCTTCAAAGCCATGCAGGAGGCCGTGCCGGACCGTAACATCTGGCAGATCATGCGCTGGTACGAGCAGGCCGGCACGCCCGAGATCACCGCCGAGGAAGTGTACAACCCCGCCAACCGCAGCTTCATGCTTACCTTGCGCCAGCACACCAAGCCCACGCCAGGGCAGGAGGAGAAATATCCCTTCCTGATGCCGGTAACCCTGGGCCTGCTGGACGCCGCAGGCCGCGACCTGCTGACCAGCACGGTGGTCTTTCATCAGGAGACGCAGAATTTCGTCTTCTCCGATGTCGAGCAGCCCGCGGCGGTGTCGCTGTTCCGGGGGTTCTCCGCGCCCATCAAGCTGAAAGGCCAGAGCCGCGAGCGCCTCGCCTTCCTCGCCGCCAAGGATACCGATCTGTTCAACCGCTGGGACGCGCTGCAGCAATACGCCACCGCCGTACTGCTGGAAGGCGTTGCCACGTATCAGGCCGGGAAGCCCCTGAAGCTGGATGACGGCCTGCTGGAAGCCATCGCCGCCACGCTGCGCCAAGCCCCGCGTGATCCGGCCTTCGCCGCCGAGGCCCTCCCGCTGCCAGCCGAAAGCCTGCTGGCCGACGAAATGCAGGTGGTGGACCCAGATGCCATCCACGCCGTGCGCGAGGCCACACGCGCCGCCCTGGGCCAGGGGCTGCGCGACCGGCTGAACGCCGCCTATTGGGAATACAGCAAAGTGCCCCCGGAAGACCATTCCGGCCCGGTGATGGGCGCGCGGGCGCTGAAGAACGCCACCCTCGCTTATCTCGCCGCCGCGGGCGATGCCTCCCGCGCCTGGGAGCAATTCAACAACGCCGGCAACATGACCGACAGGCTGGCCGCCCTGACCCAGCTTGCCGACATTCCCGGCGAGAAGCGCGATGCCGCCCTCGCCGCGTTTTACGAGGAATGGCACGCAACACCGCTGGTGCTGGACAAATGGTTCTCCGTGCAGGCCCGCTCCAACGCGGCGGATACGCTCGCGCGCGTGCAGGCGCTCACGCAGCACGAGGCCTTCGACCTGCGCAACCCCAACCGCGTGCGCGCGCTCATCGGCGCGTTCAGCGCCAATCAGGCCAAATTCCACGATGCCTCGGGCTCCGGCTACCGGCTGCTGGGCGACATGGTGCTGCGGCTCGACGAGACCAACCCGCAAATCGCCGCGCGGCTCGTCTCCGGCCTCAGCCCCTGGCGGCGTTTCGACGCCGCGCGGCAGGGGCTGATGCGCTCCGAGCTGGAGCACATCCTTGCGCGCGAGGGGCTGAGTTCCAATACTTATGAAATGGCGTCGAAGGCGCTGGGATAAACCAACCAAAGGGATGACCGGATGATCGAACTTTATTACTGGACCACGCCGAACGGGCATAAGATCACGATCTTTCTCGAAGAGGCGGGGCTCCCCTATAAGATCATCCCGGTCAACATCTCCAAGGGCGAGCAGTTCGATCCGTTTTTCCTGAGCTTCTCGCCCAACAACCGCATTCCCGCCATCCGTGATCTTACCCCCGGCGACGGCGGTGAGCCGCTCGGCGTGTTCGAGTCCGGCGCGATCCTCGAATATCTTGCCGACAAGACCGGCCAGTTCCTGCCGTGCAAAACGCGCCCGCGCTTCGAGGCGCTGCAATGGCTTTACTGGCAGATGGGGGGGCTTGGGCCGATGGCCGGGCAGAACCATCACTTCGTGCAATACGCGCCCGAGCGCCTCCCCTATGCGATGGAGCGTTACATCAAGGAGACCAACCGCCTTTACGGCGTGCTGAACAAGCGGCTGGAGGAGCGCGACTATATCGCGGGCGAATACTCCATCGCCGACATGGCGTGTTACCCGTGGATTGTGCCGCATGAGCGCCAGCAGCAGAAGCTGGAGGAGTTCCCTCATCTGAAGGCGTGGTTCGAGCGCATGGCCGCGCGCCCCGCCGTGCAGCGCGCCTATGCCAAGGCGCAGGAGATCAACCCCAACCCGACAGTAACGCCGGAATCCCGCGCTGTCCTGTTCGGCCAAACGGCGCGATGAGCCGCCTGCTCTACGACCTGGCCGCGGCGGATGAGAGCATCCGCTTCAGCCCGTTCTGCTGGCGCATCAAGCTGGCGCTGGCGCATAAGAACCTCGCCTTCGAGAGCATCCCCTGGCACTTCACCGAGAAGGACAAGATCGCCTTCTCGGGCCAGGGCAAGGTGCCCGTGCTGGTGGATGCCGACAGGGTGATCAGCGACAGCCAGGCCATCGCCGAGTATCTGGAAATCACCTATCCCAACGAGGCCTCGCTCTTCGGCGAACCTCCCGCGCGCCCGCTCGTCAGCTTCATCAAAACCTGGACGGAAACGGTACTGCACCCAGCCCTCGCACATGTTGTGCTGGCGGATATCCACGCGCTGCTCACGCCGGAAGACCAGACCTATTTCCGGCAGACGCGTGAGGGCTACTACAAGCGCCGCCTGGAGGATTTCGCCGTACATCGGACCGAGGCCACGGCGGCGCTGAACAGCACGCTGAAGCCGCTGAAAACCACGCTGGAGAAGCAGCCCTTCCTCGCTGGGCTTGCGCCCAATTATGCCGACCATATCGTGTTCGGCGCGCTGAAATGGGCAGTCACCGTCTCCTCCACCCCGCTGCTGGAAGCCAATGGCGTGCTGGAGCGCTGGATGAACGCGGTGGAAGAGACCTATGGGCTGGCGTAGTTAACCCGCAGCACCACGAACCAATTCTCACGATTATCCGCCAGCTCTCCGGTGGCGTTGGTGTGCAGATGCTCCATCGTCACCGCATCGTCCACATTGCCGCCGATGATGGTGTCGGTCTCCGGCTCAACATCGACCACGATGCCGCAATGCGCCGGGAATCTGTAGCTCGTCGGCAGATCGGCGAAGGTGAGATTGCTCGCCCAGTCGCGCGGGAAACAGACGATATCGCCCAGTTGTGGCGCATACGCGGCGGGATTTTCGGCATCCAGCAACCCATGCGCCTGATGCCGCGCGGCGGCATTTATATAAGTGGCGTGGTCAGGCGCGTAGGGAAAATCCTTCCCCGCCCCGGCGATGCGCATGACATAAGAGATGAACGCCGCCGACCAGGCATAGTCCCCATTCGCGGCGACAGAGAACACATGGCCAGAAGCATTATGCTTGCCGGTCCAGCCCGAAGTCTGGTCGCCGGCATTGATGCCTTCCCACCAATATTCGCCGACGCGCTGCCATAAGCCCTGCTGACGCTCGGGCATGGTCGCAGCGGTCTGCACGTAACCGGCGCCGCCAGTATCGTCCACATGCTCGCCCCAGAGCCGCCACTCATCCATCGCCACCGCCACGGCGGCGCTGCGCGAGAACGGCTCGTAAGGCACGTTGGCGAAGGGCGGCGCGTGGTTGCTCACCGCGCAGCCGCCCAACAGCAGCAGAGGAAGAAGTCTACGCAACATCCTTGAACATCGCGGTCAGCGCCGCCTCGTTGGCGTCGCACAGGCCACGCTCCGTGATCAGCCCGGAGACGAGGCGCGCGGGCGTCACGTCGAAAGCTGGGTTGGCGGCGGGGCTGGAGGTCGGCACGATGCGTACGGTGGCGATGGAGCCATCCAGCGCGCGGCCGGTCATGGTGGTCACCTCCGTTGCGGCGCGCTCCTCGATGGGAATGTCGGAGAGACCGTCGCTGATCGTCCAGTCGATGGTGGAAGAGGGCAGCGCCACCCAGAAGGGCACGCCGTTATCGCGCGCGGCCAGCCCCTTTAAGTAGGTGCCGATCTTGTTGCAGACATCGCCGCTGCGGGTCACGCGGTCGGTGCCGACGATGACCAGATCCACCTCGCCATGCTGCATGTAATGGCCGCCGGCATTGTCGGCGATCACCGTGTGCGGCACGCCATGCTTGCCCAGCTCCCACGCGGTGAGCGAAGCGCCCTGGTTGCGCGGGCGGGTTTCCTCGACCCAGACATGCACGTCGATGCCGGAATCATGCGCCATGTAGATCGGCGCGAGCGCGGTGCCCCAGTCCACGGTGGCGATCCACCCGGCATTGCAATGCGTCAGCACGTTCACGCGGCGGCCATTCTTAGCGCGTTCGGCGATGAGCGGCAGGCCATGCTCGCCAATCGCGCGGTTGGTCGCCACGTCCTCGTCGCAAATCTTCGCGGCTTCCTCATAAGCGGCGGCGACACGGGCCGCGGCGGGCAGCGGGGCCAGCACCTTTTCCATGCGCGCCAGCGCCCAGCGCAGATTGATGGCGGTAGGGCGGGTGCCGCCCAGCACGGCGAGCGCGTTGGCGAGGCTGGCGTTCGACGCATCCGCGCGCAGCGCCAGCGCCACGCCATACGCGGCGGAAGCGCCGATCAGCGGCGCGCCGCGCACCAGCATGGCTTTAATCGCATGCGCCATCTCTTCCATGGTGGTGAGACGCACGATATCGACCGCCCAGGGCAGCTTGGTCTGGTCGATGATGCGGACCGACCAGCGGTCCAGTTCATCAACCCAGATCGAGCGAAAGGGCGTGCCGTCAATTTTCATGATCCGTTTATCCTAAAGTTTCTGATGCAGGGCGCAGACGAGGGTGAATAAGCGCCGTGCGGTCGGAAAATCAATCTCCACTTTTCCGGCCAGACGTTCGACCATCAGTTCCGCGCCCTCGTTATGCAGGCCGCGCCGGCCCATATCGATAGCCTGAATGCGCGCCTCGCGCCCCTCGGCCACGGCCTGGGCGTAAGAGTCGAGCAGCATCTGGTAATCCTTGATGAGCATCTTGAACGGGCCCATCGCCAGCATTACCGCCTGCACCGGCGCATCCTCGGCGTCGCGGATGTCGAACACCAGCCGTCCCTGCTGGATGGAAAGATGGAGTATGCTTTGCAGATCCGGGTGCGTGGTGAGGTAGAAGGAATTCTCCCCTCGCAGATCCGCCACCGCCTGGTCGCGGTCGGCCTCCTGCAAAGCGGAGAGCCGGTGCAGCGCCTCCCCCTCCAGCACAATCCGCGTCAGCCGTCCCGTTGCATCCGCCATTACAGCCTCTCGCGTTTCAGGCCGGACTCATCTCCGGCCATGACGATCCTGACCTGATCATAGCGTTTGTTGAAAACCACGACAAATGGAAGTGCTGCGCCCCCTTGGGAAGAAGGTTTTGTTCATGCGGGTGATTGCACCGGCATCGGTAACGGATGCCGCGTTTACGCTTTCATTCCGAACACGAGCCGAAAGATTGCGCAGCGTTAGATCGCGCAGCGCGATTTTTATCACTCAACAAAAAAAAATGCGTGCCATGCGTAGGTTGCTGATGCTTTTTGTTGACAGGAAACTACAGGAAGCAGAATAGCGAATCTCGTGTATGATGCGCGATTCGCGCCGCTACCGAGTTAACCCCATGAGCGGTCAAGTGGTCGCATGCAAAATAAGAAGGACGGCCTCGGGCCCGACGGAAGAGTAACCAGCAGCCGACTGCACAGAACCGAATTTTAACACCATGTTCGAAGGAGCATCCCCTCGTGAGCACTGAAGAGACCAAGCGAGCCAAGCCGCTCGCCGTGAAAGCAACCGCGAAGAAGACCGCGACGACCAAGAAAGCCGCAACCGCGAAGAAGACCACTGCTGCTGCCAAGAAGCCGGCCGTGAAGAAGACCGCCGCCACCGCCAAGAAGGCGACCACCGCGAAGAAGACCACCGCCGCCGCCAAGAAGCCGGCCGCGAAGAAGACCACCACCGCCAAGAAGGCGACCGTGGCGAAGAAGACGACCACCGCGAAGAAGACCACCGCCGCCGCCAAGAAGCCGGCCGTGAAGAAGACCACCACCGCCAAGAAGGCGACCGTGGCGAAGAAGACGACCACCGCGAAGAA
>DAIDJU010000140.1 GCA_027451225.1 Acidocella sp.
GCGCGGCGCATCGCCGCCCTGGCGCGCAAGACCAATAAGCGCGCGCATATCCTGCACGTCTCCACGCGCGAGGAATTCGCCTTCATCAAGGAGCATAAGGACCTGATCAGCGCCGAGGTGCTGGTGAATCATCTGCTGCAAAGCGGGCCGGAAGCCTATGAGCGCCTGGGTGGCTACGCGGTGATGAACCCGCCGATCCGCTCCAAGGAGCATCAGGACGCCGCC
Source organism: Acidocella sp. (assembly GCA_027451225.1). Classification (GTDB taxonomy): domain Bacteria; phylum Pseudomonadota; class Alphaproteobacteria; order Acetobacterales; family Acetobacteraceae; genus Acidocella. The sequence continues at coordinate 226 of DAIDJU010000140.1, forward strand.
TGGGCCGCCATTTCCGACGGCACGGCGGATACCATAGGCTCCGACCATGCGCCTCATACCGCCGAGGCCAAGGAGCGCCCCTGGCCAACCTGCCATTCCGGCCTTACCGGCGTACAGACCATATTGCCGCTAATGCTCTCCCAGGTGAATGCCGGGCGGCTCTCCCTGCTGCGGCTGGTTGATCTGATGTCGGCTGGCCCGGCGCGGATTTACGGCGCGGTGGGCAAGGGGCGCATCGCCGCCGGGTATGACGCCGATTTCTCCATCGTGGACATGAAGGCCAAGCGCCGCATCGAGAACAGCATGATCGCCAGCCAGTGCGGCTGGACGCCCTTCGCCGGCACCGAATGCACCGCCTGGCCGATGGCCACCATCATCCGTGGCAATGTGGTGATGTTCGAGGGCGTGGTGCCCGGCGAGCCGACCGGCCGGGCGATCAGCTTCCGCCATTAAATCAGAGTGCAGCCGCCGGGGTAACGCCCGGCGGCTTTTTTATCCGCCAATGGCGGCGGCGAAGCTCTCGCGTGCCGTTTCCTGGCTGGGCACGCATTGGCTCAGCCTGGCGCAATTGGTGTGGAAGGTGATGGCCGCCACGCCGTTAGGATTGGTGATCCGCTGGATGATGAAGCCCGGCGTGGTGTTGTAGTTGGCTAGCCCCAGGGTGAAATAGCTGTTGCCGCCGTAATTGTCGTAATCGGTCGAGCCGTAGGCCTCAATCAGATTATCCGTCTGCTTCGCCAGCCCGCGCGGGGCGTTTTCGTTGGCCCAGGCGAGGGCCTCAGCCCATTTCGCGTCGCAGTCGGACACGCTGCGGCACTGGAAGCTCGTGTTATCCGGCACGGGCGGCTTGGCGGCGCAGGCGGCCAGCAGGAACATGGCGGCAAGAACGGTGAGCTTGTGGTTCGGCATGTTTTTCCTATCGCGCCAAGCAGCCTCCACCTTGTTGCGGAGGCGCTCCCTGGATGGCACGGGCTGGTTGGGATTTGATTAATTTTGGTCGCCGCATCCCGCGCAAGGCTGTTTCCCGTCAGCTTGACATTGCCGCATCGCAGCATCACCTCCGGACCAGTAAAGTCTGGGGGTCATAATGACGGAGGCTGCGCGGCAGAAGCTGCAGGTGAATCTCGCGCTGTTCGCGCTGGCCATGGGCGGATTCGCCATCGGCACCACCGAGTTCGGGACCATGGGGCTGCTGCCTTATTTCTCCACCGCGCTGGGGATGAGCGCGCCGGATGCGGGCCATGTCATCAGCGCCTATGCGCTGGGCGTGGTGGTGGGCGCGCCGGTGCTGGCGCTGGCTGCGGCGCATCTGCCCCGGCGGGACGTGCTGGTGGGGCTGATGCTGGTCTATGCGGTGGGCAACGGGCTAACCGCCTTCGCGCCCTCGGCGGGCTGGATGCTGGTGTTCCGCTTCATCGCCGGGTTGCCGCACGGGGCGTATTTCGGCGTGGCGGTGCTGGTGGCGGCCTCGCTGGTGCCGGAGAACAAGCGTGCGCAGGCCATGTCCCGCGTGCTGCTGGGGCTCACCGTCGCCACCATTTTCGGTGTGCCGATGGCCAATTTCATCGGCCAGACGGTTGGCTGGCGCTGGGCCTTCGGGCTGGTGACGCTGCTGCCGCTCATCACCGCCGCGTTGGTGCAAACCCTGGCCCCGCGCCAGAAGCTGCATGGCGGCGACGCCCCCTCGCCATTGGGTGAGCTGGCTGCCTTGGGCCGCAAGCAGGTGTGGCTGGCGCTGGGCATGGGGGCCATTGGCTTCGGCGGCATGTTCGCCGTTTATACCTATCTCGCCTCCACGTTGCTGCTCGTCACCCACGCCTCGCCGGATGTGGTGCCGATGATGTTGGCCCTGCTCGGCACCGGCTTCACGGTCGGCAACCTGCTCAGCGCCTGGCTTGCCGACCGCGCCCTGATGCCCACCGTGGCGGGTGTGCTGATCTGGTCCATCGGCTGCATGTGCGTTTACCCGTTCATGATCCACTCGCCGTGGAGCATGGGCGTCATCGTGCTGCTGATCGGCGGTATTGGCGGGTTGGGCACGCCGTTGCAGGCGCGGCTGATGCAGGTGGCCGAGGGCGCGCAGACCCTGGCGGCGGCGCTCAACCACTCGGCCTTCAACATCGCCAACGCGCTGGGGCCGTGGTTGGCCGGGCTGGCTATTTCCGCCGGATTCGGCTGGGGCTCTGCTGGTTGGGTGGGGGCTGCGCTGGCCGCCGGGGGGCTGGTGCTGTGGGGGATTGCCGTGCTCGACGACAAGCGGAGGGCCTAACCCCCCGCCAGCACCTTGCGCAGCGTTTCCAGAAACACCGTGCCGTGGCCGATATTGAAGCAGAGCGGCGGGCGGATCTTCAGCGTGTGGCCGTAAAGCCCCGCCGCGCCGATGAGGATGTAATGCTGCTTCATCGCGTTGATGATGTAGCTGGCATAGGGCTGGTCCGGCGCGCTGGTTTCGGGGTCGTTGAAATCCAGCCCGATGAACAGCCCGGCCCCGCGCACCCCGCCGATACGCGGGAATTCCTTTTGTAGCTCCAGCAGCCCCTGCTTAAGAAACTCGCCGCTGAGAGCGGCGTTCTCGATCAAACATTCCTCGCCGATTACATCCAGCACCGCATTGCCCGCCGCCGCCGCCACGGGGCTGCCGCCGAAGGTGTTGAAATAGCCGGTGGTGGCGCAGAACCGGGCCAGATAGTCCGGTTGGGTGACGACGCCGCCCATGGGGAAGCCGTTACCCATGGGTTTGCCCATGGTCACGATGTCCGGCACGATGCCATGGCGCGAGAAGCCCCACATGCCGCCGCCGGTGCGGCCGAATCCGGGCTGCACCTCATCGGCGATGAACAGGCCGCCCGCCGCGTGCACCGCGTCCAGCGCCGACTGGAGGAAGCCTGGCGGGTCGGCGAAGATGCCGTCCGAGGAGAAGATGCTGTCCACCACCAGCGCGGCGAAGCCGATGCCTGAGGCTTCCAGCTCCGCGATGGCGGCGCGCAGATTGGCGGTGAACGTGCCGGCCACGTCGCCCTCGGCCAGCGGGGCGGGGATCAGCCGCACATGCGGCGCGACGGGGGCGGCGGAGAATGAGGAAGGGGAGATGGCCGTCACCGCCGTGGTGTTGCCGTGATAGGCAGCACGGGTGACGATGAACCCGCCCTTGCCGGTGACGGTGGTGGCGATGCGCATGGCCAGATCATTGGCCTCGCTGCCGGTGCAGGTCATCACCAGGTTGGTCAGCGGCTCGGGGAAATGCGCAAGCAGACGCTCGGCGTAAGTCTCCACGCCCCGGTTGAGGTAGCGCGTATGCACATTCAGCCGCGCCGCCTGCGCCGCGATGGCCGAGGCCACAGCCGGGTGGCAATGCCCCACGGAGGGCACGTTGTTATACATGTCCAGGTAGCGGTTGCCCTGGGCGTCGAAGAGATGCACCCCCTCGCCGCGCACCATCTCGATGGGCTGCTCGTAAAACAGCACCGAGGACGCGCCGAACGTAGCGCGGCGGCGTGCCACGCGCTCGGCGAGTTCAGGGGAAAAATGGCTGGTGTCCTCGCCGTCGAAGCGGTTCAGGGCCAGGATCTGCTTGGTGCCGCTCATGCCACGTTCTCCAGGGCGTGCTGGCGCAGGTACTCGGCCGCCAGGGCCGCGGTGCCGCGCACATAGGCTTCGCCCATCGCCTGGGCGGTGGGGGTTTCGGCATGGCTGGCGATCCACGCGGTGAGCTGCATCCGGCGCAGCATCACGAACATCGGCAAGGCGGCTTCGTCGGCCGCGCCGAAGGGGGCGACACGGCGGTAGCCCGCCACCCAGGCGCGCATCAGCGCGGGGATGAACGGCTCATGCTCCATGAAGCTGACCGAGGCGGCGAAGTCGTAGGCGTACCAGGAGAGGCCGCAATCGTCGAAATCGATCACGCCGAGGCGTTCGCCATCCACCAGCAGGTTGGCGGTGCGCATGTCGCAATGCACCAGCCCGAAGCGCTCCGGGCCGGCGCCGTATTCGGCGGTCTGCCGGGCGAGCAGGGCCTCGGCCTCCTCCAGCGTGGCGCGGCCTTCGGCGTCCAGCCCCTGGGCGGCGCGCCAGTCGCCCCAATGCGCTTGCGCGCCGATGATGGTCTCGAACGACCAGAGCTTGCGCGCGAAGCCGCCCGGGCGGGCCCAGCCCCGGCTGTGCTGGTGCAGCCGGGCGGTGATTTCGCCCAGCACCCCGTACCAGCGCACGAGGTCGGACTCGGCATCCGGCTCGCGGCCGGACATGAACTCGAACGCCACGGCGTAGCGATGCGTCTCGCCATCGAAGAAATCCACCAAACGGCGGCCGTCCAGCGCGGGCAAGGGCCGCGGGGTGGCGACCACGCCGCTCTCGCCCAGCGCCTCGATCCAGGCCAGTTCCGAGCGGATCTCGGCCTCGGTATGGTAATTGGGGCGGTGGACGCGGAAGATCCGCCGCTCGCCCTCGGGCGTTTCGGCCAGATAGGTGGCGTTCTCGGAGATTGTCAGCAGGCGCAGCTTGGTGGCCTCGGGCAGCCCCCAGGCGGGCAGCGCCGCATGCAGCCCGGACTGCAGCCGGGCCAGAAAATTCTCGTCATACATCATGGCCCAAGCCCTCCTCGCGATAACGCTTGTTGAAGTTACAACATACAGCGTGTGGCACTTGCAACGTGTAATTTTTCTTTACCCGTAGCATCATGGATTCGCCTTAATCACCCGGCATGGCTTGGCGCTCTTGCCATCAACCCGGGTCCCCGCCAGAACTCACGCCATGCCGCGCCGCCTGAATTTTCACCGGATCGACCGTTATATAAGTTTTCAGCTGGTCCTGGCGCTGCTGCTGGTCACGCTTGGCTTTGTCGCGCTCATCTGGCTCACCCAGTCGCTGCGCTTTATCCAGATTATCGTGGCGCACGGCCTCTCGCCGCTGGTGTTCCTGCGGCTTACTTCGCTGCTGGTGCCAAGCTTCGTTGCTACGATTTTGCCCATCACCTGTTTCATTGTGGTGCTGTTCATCTATGGCCGCCTTGCGGGTGACCGCGAGATCACCATCATGCGCGGTATCGGCATGTCCGATGTCTCCCTCGCCCGCCCGGCTCTGGCTGTGGCCGGGGGGGCGATGCTGCTGTGCTACGTGCTCAATATCGCCGTGGTGCCCGCCTGCCTGGGCGCGTTCCGCGACTATCAATACGAAATCCGCAACCAGATCGCCGCCTTCCTGCTGGAGCCGGGGGTGTTCACCCCGGTTTCGGGCGGCGTGACGGTGTATGTGCAGGCGCGCGGGGCGGATAACAGCCTGCGGGGCATTCTCATCGAGGACGGACGCGATCCCACAGCCCCCGCCACCATCCTGGCCAGCACCGGGCGGCTTATCGTCACCCCCGCCGGGCCGATGGTGGAGCTGCGGGACGGTTCGCGCGAGCAGATCGACCCCAAAACCGGGCGGTTGGACGTGCTGAGTTTTACGCGTAACGAATTGTCGCTGGCGCAGCCGGCCCATGCCAGCGCGCCGGAATATGTGGATGCCTCCGAGGCCTCGCTGCCCGCGCTGCTGCATCCCGGCCCGGACCTGAGGCCGGGCGACAGGGGCAAATGGCTGGTCGAGGCGCATCGGCGCCTGACCGCGCCGCTGACCGCGCTGAGCTATACGCTGATCGGGCTGGTCGCGGCGCTGGGCGGGGTGTTCCGCCGCCATGGCGGGTTGATGCGCCCGGCCGCGGCGGTGGGGATCGTGACGGCGCTGGTGGCGCTGGGGCTGGGGGTCAGCAACCTCGCGGCGCGGGACACGGGGCTGCTGCCGCTGATCTGGGTGGCGGCGATCCTGCCCGGGGCGGTGGCCGGTTTCCTGCTCACGCGCCAAGGTGCGCCGCGCGGATGAAGCTGCCCCTCACTCTGTCGTTTTATTTTGGCCGGGTCTTTGCCCTGGCCGTGGGTGTGATGTTGTTCGCCCTGACATCCCTCGTCTCGCTGTTCGACTTTCTGGAGCTGCTGCGCGAAGCCGCGACCCGGCCGCAGGCGAGCCTGGGCGTCATCGCGGAGATCGAGGTGCTGCGCATGCCGTGGAGCCTGATGCAGATTCTGCCCTTCGCCGTGCTGCTGGGGGGCATCTTCGCGTTCTGGAAGCTTGCCCGCTCCTCGGAGCTGGTGGTGGCGCGCGCGGCGGGCATTTCGGCCTGGCAGTTCCTGGCCGTGCCGGTGCTGTTGGCGGCGCTGCTGGGGGCGGTCGGCACTGGCGGCGTCAGCCCGATCTCGGCGCTGATGTATAGCCGCGCCGAGATCCTGGACAACGTCTATCTCAAGCCCGGCGGCGGGCCGCTCTCGCTCAATGGCGGGGAGCTGTGGGTGCGTCAGGCCGATACCGGGCTGGTGCCGGATGGCGTGGCGGTGCTGCACGCGCGGGATGTGATGCTGCACGGCAACATGCTGGAGGCGGACAAGGTGACCATCCTGCGCCTGGACGGCCAGACCACGCTGCTGGCGCGAATCGAGGCCGCGCACGCCATGCTGGATAAAGGCGACTGGACGCTGAGCGACGCCAGCGTGCTGGCCCCGGACAGCGCGCCCCGGCACGAGGACGCGATGGCATTCCCCACCGACCTCACCGTGCACCGCGTGCAGGAGAGTTTTGCCTCGCCGGATTCGCTCTCCTTCTGGGCGTTGCCGGGCTTTATCCGGCTGCTCAAGCAATCCGGTTTTTCGGCCACCCAGCACGAGCTGGCCTTCCAGGCTTTGGCCGCTTTGCCGCTGCTTTGCGCCACCATGGCGCTGGTGGCGGCGGGGTTCTCGCTGCGCACCTCGCGGCGTGGGGGCGCGCTTTCCATGCTGGTCTCCGGCGTGGCCAGCGGCTTCACCCTGTTCATGGTGTCCGAGGTTGCCAACCAGTTCGGCACCTCCGGCGCGGTGCCGGTGGTGCTCGCCGCCTGGGCGCCGGCGCTCGCCGGAATGTTTTTGGCGCTTGCGTTGTTGCTGCATCTGGAAGATGGCTGAGGCATGACCCGCACCGGCAAATTTCTGCTCCTGCTCGCCGCCACCACCAGCCTTGCCGGCGTGGCGGCGGCGCAACAATTGCCCCTGCCATCCAAGGGTGGGAACAACCTGTCGAAGAACGCGCCGGTCAGCTTCACGGCCGATACGGTCTCCTACGACAAGACCGGCAATATCGTGACCGCCACCGGGCATGTGCGCGCCGTCCAGAGCGGGCAGACGCTGTATGCCGACACGGTGACGCTGAACCGCGCCACCAACGTCGCCACGGCCAGCGGCCATGTGGCGCTCACCCAGCCGGGGGGCGAGACGGTGTATGCCGACCACGCCGTGCTGAGCCAGGGCATGAAGGACGCGGTGCTGCAAGGGGTGTCCGCCCGGCTGGCGAATAATGCCCGCCTCATCGCCAATGGCGGCCAGCGTTACGACGGCAAGCTCGATGAGCTGACCAAGGTCGTCTACTCCGCCTGCGACCTGTGCAAGACCGACCCGCGCGCCGCCCCCACCTGGCAGATCAAGGCCAACAGCGTCACCCGCGATCTTGAGCACAAGATGATCGAATTCCACGACGCGACCATGGAATTCAAGGGCGTGCCGTTTTTTTACGTGCCGTACATGACCGAGGCCGATCCCTCGGTGAAGCGCCAGAGCGGCTTCATGATCCCCTCGATCGGCGCCACCTCGTGGCTCGGCTTTTTCGCCACCGTACCGTATTACTGGGTGCTGGATGACTCGTCCGACCTGACGCTGACGCCGATCATCGGCTCCAAGCAGGGACCGGTACTGCACGGTGAATACCGCCGCGCCTTCAACCAGGGGGCGCTCAATATCATAGCCTCCGGCGGCCGGGACCGCGGGCATTTTGGCAACGCCATTTTCGCCACGGGCACTTTCGACCTGAACCAGGATTGGCGCACGGGCTTCCAATACGACCGCGCCTCCAGCGCCCAGTACCTGCAGGATTTCAGCGTCCTGCCGAACGCTCCGTACCTGAGCAGCAACATCTATCTGGAGGGCTTCTCCGCTGGCTCTTATGCCCGCATCGACGCTGAAACCTTCCAGGGGCTGGTGGCCAGCGTAGACCAGAACCGCCTGCCCATCGTCGCACCCTATGGGCAGTACCATTATCTCTCGGACCAGGATTCCATAGGCGGGCAGTTCAGCCTGGATGCCAACGTCTTCAACGTATACCGCAAGACCGGCACCAACACGCTGCGCGCGGCGGCGGAGCCGGGCTACAGCGTGCCGTTCATGCTGCCCGCGGGCGTGGCGGGCACGGCGCGGGTGCAACTCATCGGCGCCACCTATTCCACCGGTAAGATGTTCGAGCAGCCAAACTACAGCACGGTCAATTCCAACAATATCTCTCGCGGGCAGGTTTATGGCGCGGTGATGCTGCGCTGGCCCTGGATGCGCAATGGCGGCGCTTTGGGCTCGCAGCTCATCGAGCCGGAGGTGCAGCTCGTCGCCTCGCCCAATATAGGCATCACCCAGAACAACATGGTGCCGAACGAGGACAGCCTGGACCTCGAATTCTCCGACGCCAATCTGTTCGACCTCAACCGCTACCCCGGCATCGACCGGCTGGAGGGCGGCGAGCGCGTGGATTACGCCCTGCATGCCGCCTGGTACCTGCCCACGGGCAGCAGCATCGACTTCCTGGCCGGCGAGTCCTACCGCTTCCACAAGGATTACAACTTCCTGCCCGGGTCGGGCCTGACCGGCAACGCTTCGGACCTTGTCGGCCACCTCATCTTCACACCGGTGCAGTGGTTCAATGTCGCCTACCGCACCCGGCTCGACCATTCGAGCCTTGGCGTGCGGATGATCGACACCACCGCTACCGTCGGCACGCATGCGCTCAGCGTCACCGGCGGGTATCTCTACAGCAACACCAACCCCTATGTGCTGTACGATACCGCCAGCCCCAACGGGCAGGTTACGCTCAACCCGCCGGCGGCGTATTTTATGCCCCGGCAGGAAATCGTGGCCTCGATGTCCAGCAATTTCGGCCCCTGGTCGCTCGGTGGCGGGATGCAGCGCAATCTCAAGACCGGCCAGTTCGACAATATCAGCGCCAATATCGGTTGGCAGAATGATTGTTTTGGCGCCAGCCTGATCTTCAATAAGTGGTTCACCTCTTACAATCTGGATCAAGCCGGTACGGCGGTGATCCTCCAGTTCACGTTCAAAACTCTCGGTAATGTTGGATTTAGCGCCCTATGAAGCATTTTTTCCGTGCCGCCCTGCTTGCGTCCGTCTGCCTCGCCGCCCCCGCCATGGCGCAGACAGCAGCCCCCGGGGGTGCCGCCAGCATGGGCACGGCACCGGATGGCGCGAGCATTGTCGCGGTGGTCAACGGCCAGATCATCTCCTCGCAGGACGTGTACGCCAAGGCCCGGCTGCTCGCGATTTCCGCCGGCATGAACCCGACGCCGGATGTGATCCAGCGCCTCTCGCCGCAGGTGACCAAGCATCTTATCGACGAGGTGCTGCAACAGCAGGAAATCGCCAAGCGCAACATCACCGTCTCCGATGACGATGTGGCCGGGGCGATCGCGCATATCGAGCAGGGCAACAACATGCCGGTGGGCGGGCTGCGCCAGCGCCTTCAGGCGCTGGGCGTGCCCTTCGCCACCATGCTGGCCCAGCTCCGCACGCAGCTCGGCTGGCAGCAGGTGCTGCACCAAGTGCTGGGGCAGGGGCTGCAACCCACGCCGGGCGACATGAACGCCGAGAAGGCCGCGCTGAAGCAGGCTTTGGGCAGCACGCAATATCATATTGCGGAGATCTTCATCCCCGTCACCGGCCCGGATGACGAGACCACCGCCCGCGACTTCGCCAACACGGTGATCGCGCAGCTGCGCGCGGGCGCGCCGTTCCCGGTCATCGCGGCGCAGTTCAGCCAGGACCAGTCGGCCCTTACGGGCGGCGATCTCGGCTATGTGGAGCTGAACCAGCTCGATTCGTCCGTCGCCGCGACGGTGACGGAAATGCCCGTGGGCGCCATCTCCAATCCCATCCGCGTGCCCGGCGGCTACCAGATCGTGCAGTTGCAGGATAAGCACGAGGTCGGCAACCAGATGCAGACGGTGCTGAGCATCCGCCAGGTTTTCGCCCCGTACCCCGCCCCGATCACCGACGGCCAGATCGGCCCCTCCCAGGCGGCGGTGATCAACCAGCTCGCCGCCAAGGCCAAGCAGGCCCATTCCTGCGACGACATGACCAGGCTGAACGCCAGCTACGGCAATGTCCGCCCTGTGGATCCCGGCCCGGTGAATCTCGCCACTGTCACCCCGGCGGCGTTCCAGAATCTGCTCAACGGCCTGCCGCTCGGCCAGGTCAGCCAGCCGCTGGTCGCGCGTGATGGCGTTTCGGTGGTGATGGTCTGCTCGCGCCAGCAGCAGGCCGAGGCGCTGCCTTCGGATGACGATATCGGCAACATCATCATCCAGCGCCGGGTGGAGATGGAGTCGCAGCAGCTGTTGGACAATCTGCGCCACCGTTCCGTTATCACGCAGAACTGAGCCCCGCCGTGCTGCGCCAGTTTTACGACCGTGTGATTGCCTTGTCCGAACGCCCCAGCGCGCCGTTCTGGCTGCTGGGGCTTGCCTTCGCCGAGGCAAGCTTCTTTCCCATCCCGCCGGATGTGCTGCTGATTCCCATGGCGCTGGCCCAGCCGCGCCGGGCGCTGCTCTTCGCCGCCATCGCCACGCTGGGCAGCGTGGCGGGCGGGGCGCTGGGTTATCTCATCGGTTACGCGCTCTTCGCCAAGCTGGCGCAGCCGCTCATCCATTTTTACCATTACGACGCCGCCTTCGCCGCGTTTCAGCATAAATTCGCCGAGTACGGCGTGGCGGTCATCCTCATCAAGGGTCTGACGCCGATCCCGTACAAGATCGTCACCATCGCGGCCGGGGCGGCGGCGTTCAGCTTTCCGCTGTTCATGGGGGCGAGCCTGATCACGCGCGGGGCGCGGTTCTTCCTGGAGGCGCTGCTGCTGCGGGTTTTCGGTGAACCGGCGCGCCATTTCATCGAGGACCGGCTCGGCCTCGTCACCGCCACCATCGCGGTGCTTGTTCTGGCTGGGTTTATCGTACTGAAGCTGGCTTAACGGGGTTCAGAACGCCGCTTCGATCTGCGCCAGCGCGGCGCGGGCCTTGTAGAGCAGATAGCCGAAATTCGTGTCCGTGGAGCAGACGAACACCGCGCCGTAATCCGGGTAGATTTGCCCGCGCAGGAAGACATGGGTTGTCGCCTCGGTATTGGCGATCAACTCGCGCGGCGGTGTGACGTTGGCGGCGCCGGAAATCTGCGCATCGAACAGCGCCAGCGTTTCATGGTTGAACAAGCCGGCCGCGGCGGCGGGCAGATGGTCCTGCACCTGCGGCGGCAGTTGCTTGGTGGTGCTGATGTGAAGCGCCACGCCGGCGCTGATGTCGATGAAGGCGATGGCGAGACAGCCCGGCACATCGGTAAGCGCGGCGACAATCGTCTCCTGGATGCTTCCGCTCACGTGAATCTCCTTGCCCCCGCGCGGCGGCGGGACGGGCGAAGGGCGCGGGCGGGCACATGGTCGCTCGGGTCAGGCAGCATAATGCTTCTCATGCGCATTTACGCATAATTCTTCAAGAGCTGTCTTGATGTGCCGGTGTCTGTCAAGCCAGATTTGTAACGTACAGGTTCAGACCACGAGGTCGCGGTCGAGATCCTGGACCTTGCGGCGGGCCAGGGCGAGGTTGCCGGTTTCCCGGTCGAGCACGAAATAGATGAACAGGCCGGGCGAGGACTGGCTGGGGCGGAGGATGTGATATTGCTGGTCCAGCGTGACCAGGATGTCCTCGATCTCGCCAGTCAGGCCGAGATCCTTCATGGTGCGCTGCTTGGCGCGGATGAGCTCGGTATTGCCCGCTGCGGCGACTTCGATGTCGATCCCGTTGCCTTTGCTGCCAAGGACCATGCCGCTGTTATAGTCCACGACCGCCGCGCTGAGTGCGCCTTTAAGGCTCATCAGCGTATTCAGCGACGACTCCAAAGTGCTCATACCAACCCCTTAAATTTTCTAACCATTCTACGCTATGTGGTGGGAATGGCGGCTGTCAACACGGTCGCGGACACTTCATGCGACGAGGAGAGAGGCGGGATGAAAACCTTGCTGATCGTCTATCACAGCCGCACCGGCGGGGCCGCACAGATGGCCCGCGCGGCCGTGCGTGGGGCGCGGGCGGAGCCTGAAATCCGCACCCGGCTGCTGACCGCCGAAGCCGCGCGGGCCGAGGATTTGCTGGACGCTGACGCCTATATCTTCGCCGCCCCGGAGAATTCCGCGGCCCTTTCGGGCGCGATGAAGGAGTTCTTCGACCGAGCCTATTACCCTGCCCTGGGGCTCATCGAGGGGCGGCGCTATGCCAGCCTCATCTGTGCCGGGAGCGATGGCGCGAATGCCGCGCGGCAGATCGCGCGCATCGCCACAGGCTGGCGGTTGCAGACGGTGGCGGAGCCGCTGATCGTTTGTACCCATGCGCAAACGCCGGAGGCGATCCTGGCCGAAAAAATCATCGCCCAGGAGGATCTGGCCGCCTGCGCCGCGCTTGGCGAGGCGATGGCCGCCGGGCTGGCGGCGGGGATTTTTTAGCCGGTCACGATCCGCACGCCCGTGCTCTCGCAGCGCGCGGCGAAATCCTCGGGCGGCGGGGCGTCGGTGATGATCTTCTGCACCTTGCCCAGTTCGCACACCTTTACCGGGGCCTCGCGCCCGAATTTGGACTGATCCGCGATCACCCATGTCTCCTCGGCCTGAGCCATGGCGGCGCGGGAGAATTCGGCCTCGAACAGATGAAAATCCACCAGCTCGCTGCGCGCGTTGATCCCCGCCACCGAGAGCAGGGCGCAGCGCACCTCGAACTGCTTCAGGAACTCGATGGAGCTGGGGCCGAACGCCGCCGCGTCGTCCCCGCCCAGCTCCCCACCGGTCATGAACACGCGGTTATTGTTGCGGCAGGCGAGGCGGCAGGCGATCTGCGCCGAGTTGGTCACCACCACGAGGTTGGAGCGCGCGGCCAAAGCCTCGGCCACATAGGTGGTGGTGGTGCCGTTATCCAGAATCAGGCTGTCGCCGTCGCGCACCATGTCCAGCACCAGTGCCGCCACCTGGCGCTTGCCCGGCTGGTTGAGCTGCATGCGGCGCTGAAAGGGCGGATCCTCCGTCTGGTCCGGGTGCATGATGCCGCCATGGAAGCGCAGCACGTTGCCTTGTTCGATCAGCGGTTTGATATTGCGGCGAATCGTTTCGGTGGACACGCCGAGCCGGACCGCGAGATCCGTGATGCTGGCACTCCCGGTTTCGCGCACGGCTTGCAGAATATCCGCCTGGCGTTTCAGAGACATTGCCTCGACTCTTCCTATGGTTGAGGCATCTTCCAAGGTTTTCCCGGCAAGTTCAAGCGAGGGGGCGGTGCCTCAAGCGGCGAACGGCTTGGTCCCGGTAAAGGCTTTCCAGCGTTTTTCCAGCAGCGTGTCGTCGGTCATGGCGGAATGCGCGCACCAGCCGAGGATGATGCCGATCGTTCGCGCGGTTTCGGGCTTGGAGCCATCCAGCCGCTCCAGCAGCTCATGCGCGGTGGCGAGGTCGTTGAGATGCCCCAGCTCCTCCTGCAATCCGGCGGCGGCGAGGGTGTATTGCTTCACCTTGCTCCGGGCCTCGAACAGCCCGCCGAACAGGTCCGCCGCGTAGCGCAGCTTCTTCAGCTCGATC
>DAIDJU010000141.1 GCA_027451225.1 Acidocella sp.
ACCTTGCGGTCGCCCTCGGCCAGTTCGATCTCAGAGAGGCCGGTCTCGTTCAGCAGGGCTGCGAGTTCGGCCAGGGTCTTGGGGTCGAAAGTAAGGCTCATTGGTCGTCTTCTTCTTCCAGAATGTCGGAGAGGGCAATCAGCGCCAGCCTATAGCCCGCAAATCCCAGGCCGCAAATCACCCCCGTGGCCGCGCGGGACACGTAAGAGAGGTGGCGGAAGGATTCGCGCTTGTGGATGTTGGACAGGTGCACCTCGATGACGGGGATATCGAGGGCGGAAATCGCGTCCATCAGCGCAACGGAGGTATGCGAATATCCGGCTGGATTGATGACGACACCGGCGGCGCGCTCGCGCGCCTCCTGCACCCAGGTGATCAGTTCGCCTTCCAGATTGGTCTGGCGGCATTCGATGGCCAAACCAAGCCCTTCCGCGGTTTCCGCGCACAGGGTCTCGAGATCGTCCAGCGTCGCGGTGCCATAGATCTCCGGCTCGCGCGTGCCCAGGAGGTTCAGGTTCGGCCCGTTGAGGACCAGGATGAGTGGTGCTGCCATGGTGGGCCATGCGCTAGCATAATGCCTCCGTGGCCGCCAAATTTTTAAGCGCCTCTTGCCCGTGCCAGGGGGCGGCCCGATAATACGGACCATGATTGATACGGTTGAGACGCTGTCCCTTACGGTGAATGGCGAAGCCATGGAGTTGCCGCGTGGCACCAGCGTGGCGGGGCTGCTGGCGCTCATGGAGCTGGACCGCCGCAAGGTGGCGGTGGAGCGGAATCTGGAGATCGTGCCGCGCTCGCTCTACGAGTCCACGCTGCTGGATGCGCGGGACGCGATCGAGATCGTGCATTTCGTCGGGGGTGGCTGAAGATGGACGGTATTGTGCAGCAGAACAACGATGTCTGGACCGTCGCCGGGCGGAGCTTCTCCTCCCGCCTGGTGGTGGGCACCGGCAAGTATAAGGACTTGGAGACCACGGCGGCGGCCATCGAGGCCTCGGGCGCCGAGATGGTGACGGTGGCGGTGCGGCGCGTGAACCTCTCGGACCGCAACGCGCCGATGCTGCAGGATTACGTGGACCCCAAGCGTTACACCTACCTGCCCAACACCGCCGGGTGCTTCACCGCCGATGAAGCCGTGCGCACGCTGCGCCTGGCGCGCGAGGCGGGGGGGTGGAATCTGGTGAAGCTGGAAGTGCTCGGCCCGCCGCCGCTGCTCTACCCGGACATGGAAGCCACGCTGCTCGCCGCCAAGGCGCTGGTGCAGGACGGGTTCGAGGTGATGGTGTACTGCGCCGATGATCCGGTGGCGGCGAAGAAGCTCGAGGATATCGGCTGCGTCGCCATCATGCCGCTGGGCGCGCCCATCGGCTCCGGGCTGGGCGTGCAGAACCCGTTGATGATCCAGAGCATCATCGAGGCCGTGCAGGTGCCGGTGCTGGTGGATGCCGGGGTTGGCACCGCGTGGGACGCCGCCTTCGCCATGGAGCTGGGCTGCGACGCGGTGCTGGTGAATTCCGCCATCGCCATGGCCGATGAGCCGGTGCTGATGGCCGAGGCGATGAAGCATGGCGTGCAGGCCGGGCGTCTGGCTTTCCGCGCCGGGCGCATCCCGCGCAAGGGCTTCGCCTCCGCCTCCAGCCCGATGACGGGGCTGATCCGCTGAAGCGCATCCTCGCCGCCGGACCCGAAATCGCCGCCAATTTCATCGCTCCCTACTTCATCTATGAAGTGCTGGACGATGCCTATGGCGATAGCTGGGCGCTGATCGCCTCCGCCGTGCCCCCTTTGCTGTGGAGCGCGGTGGAGTTGATCCGCACCAGGCGGATCGACGCGATTTCGCTGATCGTGGTGGCGACAATCTTGTTCACCGTGGTGGCGACGGCGATGGGCGGCTCGCCCAAGCTGATCCAGATCCGTGATGCGATGGTGACCGGCCTGGTTGGCGTGACGTTCCTGGCCTCGCTGACGCTCAAGCGCCCGCTGATCTTTTATCTGGCGCGGGCCGCCATGTCTCGCAACACCATGGCGGGGTTCGAGGCTTATGAGACCCTGTGGGCCCGGCCCGGCGTTCCGGCGGTGTTTCGCTGGCTCACGGTGGTATGGGGCGTGGGGCTGGTGGCGCAGACCGGCGCCATGTGCTGGCTGGCCTGGATCTGGCCGATCCCGCGTTATCTGCTGGTCTCGCCGATGATCTCGGCGGCCATGTTCGGCGCGCTGATGCTGGCCAGCCTGACCTATATCACCCGCAACCCGGCGGCGCGGCCGATCCTGCGCGGCAGGGTCAGCTGGCTGGCCGGATCAGACAATCGCTAGGCGTTTGCCCGGCATAGGGGCGCCAGACCTGCGTCTCGCCGAAAATCCGTAGGCCGACATAGCCGCGCATCAGCAGGTTGTTCTGTGCGTCAAACGCCACAGTCGCCTGATAGACATTGCCGTTGCGCGGGTCTGTCACGGTGCCGGCCCAGGTGACCCCGCCATCGTCATGCACATGCGGGGTGACCTGGAAGATGATGTCGTGGCATTGCAGCTGGCCGCGCCAGTCGGTGGGCGGCGGGTCGGTCGGGTGGTCCAGCACCATGCCGGAGATGCGTCCGCACAGATCCGCGCCGCATTGCGCGACGCTGATGATGGTTCCGCTGTTATTGGTGCTCCAGCTGCCCGAGGGGTAGGTGATGGCGGGTGAGGCGGCGGCGGCCTGCGCCAGGGCAAGGCCACCGCTCAGCCACAAGGCGGAAAACCAGCGGCTAGACAAAACAAGGTCTCCCAGACGGTGCCGTTTTTTCGCAATCCGTCGCAGCTTGGTTAACAACAGCATGCGGGGCTGGGCCAGCGGAAAACCGGAGCCCGGGGGAGTTTTCGCGAGCATGTGGCAGAAAAGCCGCAATTGGGGAATGGTTCTGGCCATTGCGCGTTATTCCGGCGGTTTGCTGGGCACCATTTGGTACGCTTGCGTAGACGAAACAACGGGAGAATGCGCTTAGCTGAGTTGCAGGGCGTAGCGTGTGTAGCCGTCGCCCGCATCGCCCTGGCTGACGATGCCCAGCGGCAGCAGCGCCTTGGCGGCTTCGGGCGCGCTTTCGAACACCGCCGTGACCGGGTTGCCGAGGGGGGCGAAGCGCCAGATTTCCGGCGTGGCCACGCTGAGCTGCCTTTGCGCCAGGATGTAGCGGGTGATGACGTCCTGGGTCTTGTCCGGCGCGTGCAGCACCACATCGGCGGGGTTGTGGACAATGCCCCCGCTATCGGCGCGGTAGTTGTTGGTGACGACGACGAATTCCTGGTCATCCGCCACCGGCGCGCCCTGGTAGCAGAGGTTCAGGACGCGATGCGCGGTGGGGTGTTGGAGCCCGTGCGCGCCGTAGCGGTTGGGCTGGGTGAGGTCGAACTCATAGGTCACCCCGGCGATGACATCGAAGATGTAGGACGGCACGCGCGGGCGCAGCAAAGCCTGGGGGGCGGGGTTGTTGGGGGCGATGCGGCTGAAGATGCCCGCTGAGCGTTCCAGCCACTCGCGTAGCGTGGCGCCGTTCACCCGCAGTGCCGCCACGGTGTTGGGGTAGCTGTAGAGATCCGCCACATCCCGGATGGCGATGCCGCCAGCCGGGAGGTCCACGTAATTCTCGGGCGACTGGTAGCCCTCCTTGAAGGGTGCGGCGGCGGAGAGCACGGGCAGACCCTGCACCGAGGGCGGGAGCAGCGGCGTGGCGTACCAGGTTTGGGCGGCGTTCACCAAGGCGAGGGAGCTGTCCGCCCCATTCACCAGCGCTAGATAGGAGTTCACCGGGCGGGTAAGCTGGCCGATGGGCTGGCGAATCCAGGCCAGGGTTTTCTGGTGCTCAGGGGCCACGGCGGCATCCACCGCCGCATTGTCGGCGGCCAGCGAGACCACATCCCGGTCCTGGCGCTGGCAGATGGGCAGGGTGGCGCAGGTGAAGTCGCTGACCACCCATTTGCCGTCCGATCGGGTGAGGGTGAGGTCGATCTGCCCCAGCTCTCCGCCCCAGAAGCCCGGCATCACGGCGGGGACACCGTGCAGTGTGCCGCGTATGGCGTCCACCCCGTCCATCCCGGCGTAATCCGGGCCGGGGAAGCTGCGGTGGGAATGGCCGGTGAAGATGACGTCGATCCCCGGCACCTGGGCGAGGTAGAGGCTGGCGTTTTCCTCGCCGCCCTGGCGCGGGGCGGCGGAGATGCCGGAATGGGAAAGCGCGATGACGAGATCCGCCTGGGCACGCAGGGCGGGGAGATATGCTTGCGCAGCCTCCACGATGTCGTGCGTGTGGATCTGCCCGCCCAGATGGTCGCGGTCCCAATGGGTGATTTGTGGTGGGAGGAAGCCGATGACGCCGATTTTCAGCTTGTGCTTGCCGCCATCCTCGGCGGTGAACTCGCGCTCCAGCAGCAAGGTAGGGGGCAGGCAGGGGGAGCCGTCCGCATGCAGGTAATTGGCCGAGCAGAAGGGG
Source organism: Acidocella sp. (assembly GCA_027451225.1). Taxonomy (GTDB): domain Bacteria; phylum Pseudomonadota; class Alphaproteobacteria; order Acetobacterales; family Acetobacteraceae; genus Acidocella. The sequence continues at coordinate 4,464 of DAIDJU010000141.1, forward strand.
AATTTTGCTCCGGTCAGGGTCTTGTTCAGCAGGTCCAGCCCGTAATTGAACTCGTGGTTGCCGAGTGTGGCGGCATCGTAGCCCATGGTGTTCATGGCGCGGATGGTAGGGTGGACGCCATCCGCCGGGAAATTGCCGGGCAGGGCCACGTAATCCGCCAGGGGCGTGCCCTGGATGATGTCGCCATTGTCGAACAACATGGCGTTGGGAGCTTCGGCCCGCGCGGCGGCGGCCAGAGTGGCCACTTTCGTCAAACCAACGGTTTCGTCCTGCTCGTCGCGGAAATAGTCGTAATCCTCGACGAAGCTGTGCAGGTCCGAGGTTTCCAGCAGCCGCAGCCTGATGACTGGCGCGGTATCCGCCAGGGCCGCCGCGGCGGGGACCAGGGCGGCGGCTTGCAGCAGGGCGCGGCGGGTCAGGCTGGGGGAATAGTTCGTTAACAAATTATTGATCTGACTCATGGCAACCGAATCACCGCCGCTTGTACCGGAAAGATAATTATCAACATTTCGCTTCAAACAGGGGCAATGATGACGACTTTTAATGGTACGTATACTTCCGAGGTCACTCTGTCAGCCAGCACGGCGAACGCGACCCTCGGCAGCACCGGCGTCATCAATGCTTATGGTCCGGCCGGGGTTGCCACCATCGATATCAACGGCACGTTAACGCCCGAGACTCTTTCCGCCGCCCTGTTCGCGCCGGCCAGCATCACCGCCAGCATCACCAATCTGGGCACGATCGAGAGCCAGGGCACCAATGCCAGCAATTGGTTCGATGCCGGCATCGTGCTCGGCGCACCGGGCACTGTGATCAATGCCGGGCTGATCGAGAGTGCGGCGGGCGTGTTCATCGGCGGCGGGCAGGGCTCCACGGGCGCGATGGTCATGAATACCGGGGCGGTCGAGGGCACGGTGTCGGTCGGCGTTATCCTCACCGGAGCGGGCACGGTGCTCAATGCCGGGAGCATCAGCGGTGTGATGGGCGCGGTGCTGATGCAGGGCACCAACGGGTCCTACCTGGGCAATGATACGACTGGCGTGATCACCACGGCGGCGGGCGGGGCACAGGCTGGTTACACCGTGCAGATGGATGGCGGCGGCACGCTGATGAATGCCGGTGTGATCGCGGGCTATAGCGGCGGTGCGGAACTGCGCGCGCGCAATACCGTCACTGTGTTCAACGCAGGCACAATCGCCAGCACGGGCACAGCTTCCGGCGGTGGGGCGGGGCTCAGCGTGGGCGAGGATACCATCGCCAATGCCGGGGCCATTATCGTCAACAATACCGGCGGCGTGATCAGCGGCCGGTATGGCATTGAAATCTATCAGCGCGGCACCTCCGCCAGCCCGGGCACGATGGTGAACTCCATCGGCAATGCCGGGTTGATCCAGGCCACGCAGGGGGCGGGCATTGTCGATTGGTCCGGCACCGCTGTGCTGGGCAATAGCGGCAGCATCCTTTCCACCGGCGGCATCGGCGTGGATTTGCAGAATGGCGGCACGGTATTCGATTCCGGGCTGATCCAGGGCGCGACCACGGCGCTGTATCTGGGCGGTGGCGGGGCCGACCGGCTGGTGCTGGGGGCCGGGGCGTCCTTCGGGGGCAGCATCGCCGTTAATGCCGCTGCCAATGCCACGCTGGAGCTGGCTTCCAGCAGCTCCGCCGGCACGTTCGACATGGGCGGCACGGTCACCGGGTTCGACAATATCGTGTTCGACACCGCCAGCACCTGGACGCTAGAGGGCAATCTTGCCGAGCTTGGCGGCGGGGAGATGATCAGCGGCTTCAGCGGCACCGACACGCTGGTGCTGGAAGGCTTCACCGCCACCTCGGACCAGTTGCTCCTGCTCGGCGGCACCGATACTTATGCGCTCGACCTTTCCAACGGCTCAAGCACGGTGCAGCTCGACCTTGTCGGCAGCTTCACCGCCAATGAGATCACCTTCAGCGCCGTCGGGGCGGGGACGGAGATCCATCTCTGCTATCTGCGCGGCACGAATATCCTCACCCCGGAAGGCGAGCGCCCGGTGGAAAGCCTGCGCGCGGGGGACGAGGTGCTGACCCGCTATGCCGGAACCCAGCGGATCAAATGGATCGGGCGGCAGGATTATGCTGAGCGGTTTATCGCCGCCAACCCGGAGAAGATCCCCGTGCGCATCCTGGCCGGAGCGTTGGGCGAGGGGCTGCCGGCGCGCGATCTGTCGCTCTCGCCCGGCCATGCGGTGCTGCTGGAGGAGACGCTGGTGCTGGCGCAGAGCCTCGTCAACGGTGTTACCGTGTTGCAGGACGAAGTGCCGGAGCTGGTGGCGTATTACGCCATCGAGCTGGAGACGCATGATTGCGTGATCGCCGAGGGGATGTACGCCGAGAGCTTTGCCGACGGCCCTGGCCTGCGCAACCAGTTCCATAACCTCGCCGAATTCCACGCTTTGTTCCCCGGTTACGTGGAGCCGGACGAGATCTTGCTCTGCGCCCCGCGCCCGGAGCGTGGCCCGGCGTTGGATGCCGTGCTGCGGCCCGTGGCGGCCCGCGCGGCGGCAAGCACGGCGCCGGGGGCGTTGCGCGGCTTTGTGGATCTGGTCGAGGAGAACGGGTTGGTGGAGGGCTGGGCGCAGGATATGGCCAACCCCGAATTGCCGGTGCTGCTGGAGATCCGGCAGGGCGACGAGGTGCTGGGCAATGTGCTGGCCTGCGATCTGCGCGAGGATCTGGCCGTGGCGGGTATTGGCAAGGGGCGGGCGATGTTCAGCTTCCGCGTACCCGGCGGGCTGGCGGGCGGGGCGTCCCAGATGATCTCGGTACACCGCGCAAGCGATGGCGCAATGGTGCCGCTCTCGGGCGATTGCCGGGCGCGGATTGGCCTTGAGGAGACCCGCGCCGCGTAAGCGGCACGGGCGCGCCGCCCGTTACGGGGCGGCGTTGGGGTGGGCGGCGGCGTAGGCCAGCTGGTCGGGCGTCATCTCGAAGCCGAGCAGGATTTGCAGCTGCTCGGACTCCGGCACGTTTGGCACCTCGATCTTCACCGG
>DAIDJU010000142.1 GCA_027451225.1 Acidocella sp.
GGAACACGCACAGGCCGGCCCAATGGCCCAGCGTGTAGCGGATCGCCTTGGCCAGGGTGGATTTGGCAGAAGTTTCCGCCAACCTGTCGAGCAGCCAAGGCTTGAACGCCTCCAGCAGAGGCAGGGTTTCTGCCTGGCGCACGGCAACACGCGCCTCGGGGCTGGTGCCACGGATACGCTTCTCGATGCGATAGATTGCGGCAATGCGCTGCAACGCTTCCGCCGCGACCGGGCAATCCGTCGCCTTGTGCACCTCAAAAAATTTTCGCCGCGCATGCGCCAGGCAAAAAGCCAATGTCACCGGGCCACCGGCGCGGCCATCCTTGGCCAGCCGGTTATAGCCGGCATAGCCATCAACCTGCAGCACGCAAGCCTTGCCCGCCAGATGTTCCTCGACATGCTGACCTTTGCGATCCTCGGCATATAAATACACCACCGCTGGCGGCGATGCCCCGCCCCAGGGACGGTCATCGATCGCATAAGCCCAAATCCTTGCAATGCGCATTCGTTTGCGGGTGCGGTCCTGAACCGGCAAGGGCGTATCATCGCAGAATATTTTGGGAGCGCTCAGAACGATCGAGCGGAGCAATTCATGCAGCGGTCTCAGCCACCAGGCCAGCCGGGCGACCCAATGCACCAGGGTCGAGCGATCGAGCACGATCCCCTGGCCGGCCAGTATTCGCGCCTGCCGGTTCAGCGGCGTGTGCCAGGCGAATTTCATCACCGCCACATGCACGAGCAATGCCGGGGTTGGCAGCCCGCCATCGACCGGCCGCGGCGGCGCCTTTGCCTGCACAACCGCCCCCTCGCAAGAACGGCAGCCATAGCGCGGCCGATGAATGCGTTTGACGCGCAGCATCGCCGGCACCACGTCGAGCATCTCGCTGACATCCGCGCCGATCACATGCAACTCCCCCTGGCAGCAGGGACAAGCCTGGCTTGCCGGTTCGATCGTGATGTCCACCCGCGGCAGGTGCGCCGGCAGCCCGCCAATATTGCGCGCCGCGTTTGCCCGCTTTGGTCTGTTTGTGTTTGCCGGCACCGGCAATGTGGCGGGTTCCACCGGCGCGGCGGAAAGATCATCCAAACCGAGCGGCAACTGGGCTTCGGGTTCAACCTGTTTCTCGGATCGCGCGCCAAATAAGGCCCGCTTCAGCGCCGCCACAACGGCCCGGAGATTCTCGTTCTCCGCCCGAAGTGCTGCATTTAATGCCAGAAAATGCGCCGGATCATGCGGGGAATGTTGGTCATCCGGCATGCCGGAAAGATACCAAACAAGCCTGCCGCGCCGCCAGGAAATTACGGCGATTTTTGCAGATTTTGCGGCGGGATCAAGGGCCTCACCGGCGCCGGCGTGCGCGCCGCAATCTGCGTCCAATCCATGCCGGCAAAGAGCAAGCGCATCTGCGCGGGGCTTAAGCTGACGGCCCCGTCCTGCACCGGCGGCCAGGTAAATCCGCCCGCCTCCAACCGTTTGGTGACCAGGCAAAGCCCCGTGCCATCCCAAAGCAGCAGCTTAAGCCGGTCCGCGCGCTTGGCCCGGAAGACGAAGACATCGCCCGCAAATGGATCGGCCGCCAAAACTTGCGCAACCTGAGCCACAAGCCCGTCCATGCCTTTGCGAAAGTCCACCGGCTTGGATGCCACCATCACCCTTAAACCCGGCCGGGCCGGAATACCCAGGATCATCGGACTGGACCAATCAGACCGAGCACCTGACGCAAAACAGCCGGATCAACCACGCCTTCCACACGGATACGGGCACGCCCGATCTCTATCTCAATCGATCCCACAGATGTAGGCCGGGCAGAAGGCGGTCCATCCGGCTCAGCCGCAGGATCGGAAGCCACGTCATCCACAATACGCAACGGCACAAAATCCCCCGCCGCTGCCAGATCATTCATCGCCTGCCGGCGCCATGTCCAAAGCAGGCCCCGGCTCACCCCATAACGGCGCGCAACATCCGCAATCACCGCCCCAGGCACAGCACTCGCGGCAAGAATTTCCGCCTTCTCCTCCCGCGTCCAATCCCGCCGTCGGCGCCGGCCGGTGATCAGTTCGACACGATGGTACTCAATGTCCTCATCACTGTGCTGATGTCTGGCATTAGGACCGTCAATTTCCACAGCGTCACCCCACCTAAATTCAGGGGGATAATGTCCAGTAATTCAAACCGCGCCGCCAGGTGGGATGCTCACAACGGTTAC
>DAIDJU010000143.1 GCA_027451225.1 Acidocella sp.
CCACCGGCGGCATCGCCGTGAAGGGGATGAGCGATCAGGCGTTCTATTATGGACTCGAACCCGTTGTGCAGGAGATGGGTGGGCACAAGGTGGGTACCGCTTTGATGACCGCCTACAACGAGCTTTACCAGGGACACACCACCAAACGCGCAGCGGAGAATCTCGAGAAGTATGGATTGGTCGGCGACCCGTCGAAAGTCAAATTTGACAAGGCCGGACAGGTTGCCTTTCTTAATCCTGGGGCGCTGAAGGGTTCCGAGCTCTATCGGGCAGATCCTTATGAGTGGATGAAGCAGGTGCTTATCCCCTCGCTAGCCGCAAAAGGAATCACTTCCAAGGACCAGGTGCTCGATGCCATCGGCTCCATCATGGGCAGGACGGCCGCAAACCTTTTCTCTACCCTTTATCTACAGCAGCAGCAGGTTGATCGGCGAATTGGCCAGAATGCCCAAGCGCAGAACGTCGACCAGATGAACGCGAATGCCCAGAACACAGCGGCGGGGAAGGAGGCCAACGCCGAAGCGAAGCTGGCCGACCTGAAGCTGCGCCTGGGCACGGACATCATCCCGCTTTACACCCAGGCCCTCGTTACGGCGACCGGCGCGCTGGAGCGGCTGAACGCCTTCACCGCACGCCACCCGCGCCTGGCCAAGGCCATGATGATTGGTGTGACGGCGGTTGGCGCATCTCTGCTGGTGCTCGGACCTATCCTGATGACGGCGGGCGGCGCGCTGAGTGCCTACGCCGGCTGGCAGCTCCTGGCCACCAAGGGCGCTATTGCCATGCCTGGACCTTTTCGTGCAGTGGGCGCGGCGTTCCGCTTCGTTGGCACCTCGGCGCTGTGGCTGGGCAGGGCGCTCCTGATGAACCCGATTGGCCTGACCATCACCGCCATCGCGCTTGGGGCTTTTCTCATCTGGAAATACTGGAAGCCGCTGGGGGCCTTCTTTAAGTCGCTGTGGGGCGGCATCGTCGCTGATTTCAAGACGGCCATCACTTGGATCGGCACGCAGATCGACGCCCTGGAGCAGCGCCTGCAGGGCTTTGCCAACGCTTTGTCGCACCCGCTCCAGACCGCAGAGAACGCCGGCAGCTGGGTGGCGGGGAAAGCCCAGAGCCTGGAAGACATGATCTTTGGCGGCAAAGGCGCGCCTACCGGCGCGGGGACAGGCGGCACCGTGACGCAGACGAACCACTACACGGTCACCATCCATGCGGCGCCAGGTCAGGACGGCGGCAAGCTCTGGGATGAGATGGAGCGCCGCATCAACCAGAAGAAGAACGCCAATGCGCGCGGCGGCATGTATGATCCAGCATTCGGGTTCTAAGCCATGAGCGTGTTGTCCAGCGCGGTTGATTTTGTCAGCGGCTACATGCCGCAGCTGACATTCGGCTCTTTTCTGTTCAGCCTCAACACGGCCGCCTTCCAGACGCTCGAGCGTGACACGCAATATCAGTGGGCCGGGGTGCCGCGTTTCGGCCAGAACGATGCCCTCCAGTTCACCGGGCCCGGCGAGGATGTGATCCGGCTGCCGGGCGTGATCTATCCGCAGTACCGCGGCGGCCCAAACCAGCTGAAGCAGCTCAGGGCACTCGCGGCGCAGGGCCTGCCCCAGCACCTGGTTGACGGCGGGGGGAATGTCTATGGCCGGTGGGTGGCTACCGAGATCCATGAGGGGCAGCAGTATTTCGCCGCCTTCGGCCAGTTCCTGCGCCAGGATTTCAGCGTGGCGCTGCGCTGGTACGATGGTGGGCCGTCTAACCTGCTGCTCGACCTGCTGAAGGGTACGAAGGTTGGCGGACTGATCACCGGGGCGCAGCAGGCTCTGAGCACGGCTCAGTCCGAGATTACCAGCATAACCGGCGTGGGGAACATTCCATGAGCGCGCCCGCCACCTATACAACCCGGCCGGGAGACGTGCTCGACTCCGTCTGCTGGACCTATTACGGGACGCTCGACGGGCGGATCTACGAGCAGGTGCTGGAAGCCAACCCAGGCTTGGCCGCGCTCGGACCTGTGCTGCCTGGCGGGGTGGTGATCACGCTTCCATCGCTCGCCAGCTCCGCCAGCACCGCAGGGGTTAAGCTGTGGTCCTGAGTGTCGGGGTGAAGCCCAACGTGCAGCTGCTGGCGAATGGCGCGGACATCACCGGCACGGTAATGTCCCGGTTTTCCGGTCTGCACCTGACCGATGGCACCGGCTTTGAGTCTGACGAGCTGGTGATCGAGTTCACCGACGCAGACACGAACAACCCGCTGCGCAAGCCGCCAAAAGGGGCTGAGCTCGCCGCGTTCATGGGATATGACGGGACATTCATCTATATGGGCGCCTTCGTGGTCGATGAGATCACCATGAAAGGCTGGCCCGGGACGATGGCCATCAGGGCCCGCTCAGCCGTTTATGCGCCGACCCCGGCAGGGAAGATCGGGCTGCAGACGCAATTCGTCCAGACCTGGGCCGATGGCACCACCATAGGAGCGCTGGTTGAAACCGTGGCCAAGCGCCACGGCCTGTCTGCCCAGGTGTCCGCGTCCCTGGCCAGCATCGCGCTGCCCCACATCAACCAGGATAGCGAGAGCGACCTCAATCTGCTCAGCCGCATCGCTCAGAAATATGACGCGGTGTTCAAGCCGGCCAATGGCGCGCTGCTGTTTTATCCACGGGGTACGGGCCAGACCGTGGCTGGAGCGCCCCTCCCTGCCGTGACATTGACTCCGGGCGACGTGGCGACGTTCGAGATGACAGAGCAGGCGCGGGAGACAGCGGGTACCGCGGTGGCCTTTTACCATGTGCACCACGATGCCACCCGCCACGAGATATCTGTGGGCTCCGGCGATCCTGTGCGGCGGCTGCGGATGGGCTTTACCAACCAAGCCGAGGCGCTAGCGGCGGCCAAGGCATCCCTAGCCAAGGCGGAGCGAAGCCAGCAGGTGCTCAGGATCACCATGGCCGGAGATCCGACCATTACCGCCGAGGCCCCACTCTCACTGCGCGGGTTCCACCCAGACCTGCCAACGGCATGGGTTATCACCCAGGTTACCCACTCGCTCGACAAGCGCCAGGGGTACACCTGTGAGCTCGAGGCTCAACTGCCGAACGACCCGTCCCTGGCGTCGGACGAGGCGGACACGGCCCAGGTATAGAGTGGCACGGCCAGATAACTTATCGTGACTTCCAGTTTATGGTATGATTTAGGAGCGGAGAACAGACTCGGGGTATCAATTGAAAAGCCGGGTATATTTCCGGGTATAAGCGCAGACTCGGTAAAAAAATAACGTTATGAGTCAGTTCTTTAGCTGCCTCTATTCGTTGGACACCGCTTCCGCCATTTCATTTTGAAAGCCTGCGTTAAAATATAAAGAGAGGCTTAGTCATGCGTTTGATTATTGCTATTTTCCTGCCCTGGCTGCTGTTTTTTACCATTGGCCGCCCCTTTGCCGGGATTTTCTGCCTGCTCCTTCAAATCACGTTGATCGGCTGGATTCCGGCGGCGCTGTGGGCGGTCTTTGCGCTCTCGCAGTTTAAAACCGATCAGAAAATCGCGCAGGCGCAGCTCAAGTAAACAAGACAAAAACGGCCCCGCGCTGGGGCCGTTTTTGTCTGTGGTTTTTGCCTCCGCAAGCCCTTCGGTAAGCGTCGAAATCGTTATTGGCGGTGGAGGAATACGCCATTCGCTCATTCAGGCGGCGTCAACGCTGTAAGGTAGGGCAGGGGCAGCGGGACCCATCCGCCGCCGCAGCTTTTACCCTATGGGCGCATCCAGGCAGGCTGTAATCAGAGATCGCACGTCATTCCTCCAGCCGGTAGCCCACGCCGGGTTCCGTTTTGAGCTTTGCCGAGAGTTCCGCCCCCAGCTTCTTGCGCAACTGGCCGATATAGACGCGCAAATACGCCAGATCCTCGGTATGCGCCGGGCCCCAAATGGCCGTGAGGATCTGCCGGTGCGTAAGCACCCTGCCGGGATTGCGCGCCAACAGCAGGAGCAGCGCGTGTTCGCGTTTGGTAAGGACCAGCTTCTCGCCGTTCAGCGCCGCCTCTTGCGGGGTGATGACCAGCCCGCCCAGGGTCAACTCGTGGCTGGCCGGTTCCTGTTGCCCCTTATGGCGCAGTGCGGTGCGGATACGCGCCAGCAACTCGCCCAGGCTGAAGGGCTTTTCCACATAATCGTCCGCCCCTGAATCGAGCGCCGCGATCTTCTCGGCCTCGCGGTCGCGGGCGGAGAGGATGATTACCGGCACGGCGGAGAATTCACGCAGGCGGCGCAGCACCTCCTGGCCGTCAATGTCCGGCAGGCCGAGATCAAGCAGCACGAGGTCCGGCGTATTGGCCGCCACCATGCGCAGGGCGGCGTCGCCGCGCTCGGCGCGCAGCGGCTCGAACCCGGCGGCGGTGAGGGCGGGGGTGAGGAAGCGGTGGATCTGCGGCTCGTCGTCCACCACCAGAATACGGCCCGGGAGGATACTCATGCGGCTGGCAACTCCACGGTGATGATGGTGCCCGGCAGGCCGTCGGCCGGAAGGTCGGGGCGCGGGCTCTGTGCCGAGATACGCCCGTCCATGGCTTCGGTGAAGGCCTTGGCGATGGCGAGCCCAAGCCCCGTTCCGGGGGCCACGCGGTCGCCCCGTGTGGCGCGGAAGAAGCTGTCGAACACCGCGCCCAGCTCGGCCTGGGGGATGCCCACGCCTTCATCGGCCACGGCGAGGCGCACATTGTCCCCCTGGCGTGTGGCCGTCACAGTCATGCGGCTGCCTGCGGGGGCGTATTTCACGGCGTTTTCCAGGATGTTCACCACCGTCTGCTCCAGCAGCGTGGGGTCGGCCAAGGCGTGGCTGGCGTCGGGGGCGATGTTGACGCTGGTATATTCCGCGCCCTGCACGCGGGCGATCGCGGCCTCGATCAGCGCATCCAGCCGCAGCCGCTCGCGCTTCACCGTGATACTGCCCGCCTCGACCCGCGCCATGTCCATGATGTTGGCGAGGAATTTGGTCATCAGCGCGGTGTTTTGGCTGATGCTGGCGAGCAGATCCGCGCGGGTTGCGGTATCCAGCGCCGGTCCGGCCTGCTCCAGCGTCTCCGCAGCGCCGCGTATGGCGGTGAGCGGCGTGCGCAGATCGTGGCTCAGCGAGGAGAGCAGGGCGTTGCGGAGCTTCTGGCTGTCCTCCTGCGCCTGGGCGCGAGCGGTCTGCATCGTCATCCGCGCACGCTCCACGGCCATGGAGGTCTGCCCCGCCAGCGTGGCCAGGGTTTGCGCCAGCGGCGGCGGCACAGTCTTTGGCCGCGTGCCCAGCACGCCCACCACTTTACCGTTGGCGTGCAGCGGCAGAAAGCGCCACCCCACGGAGGCCAGGGTGGAGGTGCCGGTGCCGGTTTCCACATCATGGCTGGCGCACCATTCTGCCGCCGCCTCAGCAACTTCATCCAGCATCGTTGCTTCAGGAATGCATGCCTCGGGTTCCAGGCCGGTGCCGCTTAGCATCAGCACAATGCCAGCCCCGGTGACGGATGCGGCTTCCTCCGCCGCGCCGCGCAAGACATCCGAGAGCGTGGCGGCGCGGGAGAAACGCTGGCTGAAGGCGGAGATGCGCCGCAGCGCCTCCACCCGCGCTCCGGCGGTGGCGGCCTCCTGCTGTACCCGCCCTGCAAGCTGGCCGGTGAGCAGCCCGACCAGCAGGAACACCAGCAGGGCGGCCACGTTGCGCGGGTCGGAGACGGAGAAGGTCTCGACCGGCGGCAGGAAGAAGAAATTCCACAGCAGAAAACCAAGCCCGGCGGTGAACAGCCCGGCATTGCGCCCCGAGCGGCTGGCCATGGCGGCGATCAGCCCGGTGAAGACCAGCCCCATCGCCTCCTGCGGGATATAGGCCTGGGCCGCGTAGCCGATGAGCGTGACGCCGCACAGCAGCAGGCTGGCTAGCAGATAAGGCTCCCACACATCCTGATGGAGCGGCGTGGCGGGGCGGGGCGGCGTGGCGGCGGGCAACGGCAGCAGATGCAGGCTGAAGGCCGTAGCCTGGCGGGTCAGCGCCTTGCTGAGTTTCCGCCCAGGCCACCAGCGCGCCTGCACGCGGCCCATCACAATATGGGTGACAGTATTGGCGGCGGCGTAGTCCAGCACCGCCCGCGCCATGTCCCGCGCGGTGAGGCTGACCACCGTACCGCCGAGTTGCAGGGCCAGATCCAGCGCCGCCTGCACGCGGGCGTCGTCGCCATGCTCAACATGCAATGCCACGAGCGGCGTGCGCAGGGCGTCGGCCAGTTGGGCGGCGTGGCGGACCACATTTTGCGCTGAATCGTCAGGCCCCACCAGCGCCAGCACGCGTTCGGCCCCATTCATGCGCAGGCTGGCGGGCAGCGTCTCGGGGGCTGGGCGGGGATCCTCCGGGCAAGGGTTTTCCATGAGTTGTTATGTTGCCGAGAGCTGAGCCAGCGCAAGGCTGCGCTGCGGCAGCCTGGAAAACTGAGCCGGAGGAGGTAAACTTCACATGCGGAAGCGGCTGAACGGGCGTAAAGGGGAGATAAGAATGGAACCAATGCCTTAACGCCGCTGGTCCCTGGGTTGTTCAGGCCGCATGATTGCCGTCCCTTTGCTTCTTATATACTTACGGTCTTGAACTTCAGGAGTACGGATATGACCCGTCTACCATTGGCCTGTGTGTTTGTGCTCGCACTCTCGGGTGCCGCTTTTGCCCAGACTTCGGCCAGCACCACCACCGGCAGTGCGATCACCAAGAGTGGGGGGCAGACGGGTATCGCCAAGCCGCCAGCCGGCACCTTGCCGCCGCAGCATTTCAAGCGCTCCGATAGCGATTTCAGCAATATGGGCGGGAACATCCCGACCCTGCCGACCATTGCCCAGCACCCGACGGCAACGATCGGCTCTCCGGTTGAGATCAGCGGGCCGGGCGGCACCACGAAGTCTCCGGTGGGGATGCCGGCTACCGCGGTGCAGATCCCCGGGGTCAACCAATAAGCAGATAAAGCTCCGCCCGCGGTTGGCTACGCCAACATCGCGGGCGGATTAAGTTAGGCCAGTTGCTTAATGGGGAGGAGTTGAGCCGGGGAGGTGGAAATATCCTCGCTCCGGCAGATGCATTCGACATATTTCCCGTGATGTTCCCGGAACACCCAACCGTCCTCGATATAAAACTTCTCCTGCGCCGCGCCCACATGAGGTCCTGCGCCGCCCAGCAGGGCTACGATCCGGGCTTGGCCGATAAGCGTACCATTCAGTGGCATCTCGGATTTCCTCTTGTCAGGGACTAGAGATTACCTACAAAACTCTGCCAAATTCAAATCACAAAACACATTTTTGCCGGATTTTCACCATGATTACCCAGGCGTTTCTTGGGGAATTGTGGCGATAATTTTTTAAAATCAGGCGTTGGCGGGCGGGGCTTCGCGTAACATTAATTTTGCTGCCCCGCCTGGGGGTCATTCCACGGTTACGGATTTAGCAAGGTTGCGCGGCTGGTCCACATCCGTGCCCTTCAGCACGGCCACATGATAGGCCAGCATCTGCACCGGAATGGCGTGCAGGATGGGAGCCGCGAACGGGTCGATCTCCGGCAGCAGGATCGTCTCGGCGGCGATGGGGGCGAGCTTGGCCGCGCCTTCCTTGTCGGAGAACACCACGATCTGCCCGCCACGCGCGGCGGCTTCCTGGAGGTTGGAGGCGGTTTTCTCGAAAAGTGGGCCGGAGGGGCAGATGGCAATGACCGGCACGGATTTGTCGATAAGCGCGATGGGCCCGTGCTTCATCTCGCCCGCGGCATAGCCCTCGGCGTGGATGTAGCTGATCTCCTTGAGCTTCAGTGCGCCCTCGAGCGCGATGGGGAAGCACCCGCCACGGCCCAGATACAGCACGTCCCGCGCCTCGGCGATGCGCTTGGCGAGTTGGCGGATTGGCGCCTCATTGGCCAGCACCTCCGCCGCCTTGGCCGGGATTTCCAGCAGGCTGGCGGAAAGCCGCTCAACCTCGGCCTGAGAGATCACGCCCTTGGCCCGTGCCAGGGCCAGGGAGAACACGGCCATCACGGTAAGCTGGGCGGTGAAGGCCTTGGTGGAGGCGACACCGATCTCGGGCCCCGCGATGGTCTCCAGAATCGCGTCGCTCTCGCGGGCCATGGAGCTTTCCGGCACGTTCAGCACCGAGAGGATCTTCTGCCCCTCGGCCTTCATGTAGCGCAGCGCCGCCAATGTGTCGGCGGTTTCGCCGGATTGGCTGACCAGCAGCCCCAGCCCGCCTTCATCCAGCGGCGGGGCGCGGTAGCGGAACTCGGAGGCGACATCCGCCTCCACCGGCACGCGGGCCAGGTTCTCCAGCCAGAATTTGGCGGTAAGCCCCGCATAAAAGGCCGAGCCGCAGGCGCTCATGGTGATGCGCTTGATGGAGGCGAGGTCGAAGGGCAAAGTAGGCAGGCGCGGGGTGCCGCCATCGAGCATGCGGTGCAGCACATCGCCGATCACCACCGGCTGCTCGTGCAGCTCCTTCTCCATGAAGTGACGGAAATTGCCCTTGCCGATGGCGGCCCCGGTCAGGCTGGTCAGCTTCTTGGCGCGGGTCACCTCGCGGTTGTCGCGGTCGTAAAAAACGGCGCCGGCGCGGGTCACCACCACCCAGTCGCCGTCTTCAAGGTAGGCGATCTCGCGGGTCAGCGGGGCGAGGGCCAGGGCGTCGGAGCCGAGATACATCTCCGAATCGCCATAGCCCACGGCCAGCGGCGCACCGCGCTGGGCGGCTATGATGAGGTCCGGGTAGCCAGTGAAGATCAGCGCCAGGGCGTAAGCGCCTTCCAGCCGGGCGAAGGCCTGCTTGGCGGCCTCCACCGGGGGCAGGCCTTGGGCCAGCAGCAGGTCGAGCAACTGCGCCACGGTCTCGGTATCCGTCTCGGAGGCGAATTTCTGCCCCTTGGCCTCAAGCTCGGCGCGCAGGGCGGAATGGTTCTCGATGATGCCGTTATGCACCACCGCCACGCGGGAGGTGGCGTGCGGGTGGGCGTTGCTCTCGGTCGGCGCGCCATGGGTGGCCCAGCGGGTGTGGCCGATGCCCGTGGTTCCGGCCAGAGGCTGGCGCTCCACCACCGCCACCAGGTTCTTCAGCTTGCCCTCGGCGCGGCGGCGCTCGATCCGCCCTTCCACCAGCGTGGCGATTCCGGCGGAATCATAGCCGCGATATTCCAGGCGCTTCAGCCCATCCAGCAGCAACGGCGCCGCCGCAGACAGACCAACAACCCCGACGATTCCGCACATCAGCCTAACCCTCTGTAAACCTCCTCCTGCGGTAGCCC